>NZ_AFAL01000721.1 GCF_000193225.1 Verminephrobacter aporrectodeae subsp. tuberculatae At4
CGGATGGGTCGAGGAGCTCATCATGCGGCTCGCCGATTTCAGCTTTGCGTTTCCGGCCATCATCTTGGCGATCATGCTGACGGCGGTGTTTGGCGCCGGAGTCGTGAACTCCATCATTGCCATCGGCATCTTCAACGTCCCGATCTTCATCCGGATCACCCGCGCCTCGGCGAACGCCGTGTGGTCGCGCGAATACATCCTGGCGGCGCGTGCCTGCGGCAAGGGCAGCTGGCGCATCACGCTCGAGCACGTGCTGCCGAATATCCTGTCGGTGCTGATCGTGCAGGTGAGCCTACGGTTCGCCATCGCCATCCTGGCCGAGGCGGCGCTGTCCTACCTGGGGCTGGGAACGCAGCCACCGCAGCCCTCGTGGGGCCGCATGCTCAGCGAGGCGCAGGAGCGGATGTTCCAGGCGCCCCTGCTGGCCGTGTGGCCGGGCCTGGCGATTGCGTTGGTGGTGCTCGGCCTGAACCTGCTGGGCGACGGTCTGCGCGACCTGCTCGACCCGCGCCTCGCGCGCAAGCGCTGAAACATGCACGCAGCGCGGCCCATGCCCTTGCTCGAAGTCTCCAAGCTGCGGATCCGTCTGCAAACCCACCGGGGCCCGGCCGACGCCGTGCGGGACCTGGGTTTTTCTCTGGCGCGCGGCGAAACCCTGGGCCTGATCGGCGAGTCGGGCTGCGGCAAGTCCATCACCGCAATGGCGCTCATGGGCCTGCTGCCCGAGGGCGCAGGGCTCGGCGGCAGCATCCGCTTCGATGGCCAGGAACTCGTGGGCCGCAGCGACGCGCAGATGTGCCAGATACGCGGCAACCGCATCGGCATGGTGTTCCAGGAACCCATGACGGCGCTCAACCCGGTGCACAGCATCGGTCGCCAGGTGGCCGAGCCGCTGCGCCTGCACCGCGCAATGGACGCGACCGCGGCCCGCGCGGCGGCGATTGCGCTGCTCGATCGTGTGGGAATCCCCGACGCGGCGCGGCGCTTCGGCGCGTACCCGCACCAGTTCTCGGGCGGGCAGCGCCAGCGCATCACGATTGCCATGGCGCTGGCCTGCGGGCCCGACCTGTTGATCGCCGACGAGCCCACCACGGCGCTCGACGTGACCATACAGCAGCAGATCCTGGACCTCATCAGCGATCTCGTTGCCGAGCGCAACATGGCGCTGATCCTGATCTCGCACGACCTGGGCGTGATCTCGCAGAATGTGGACCGCATGCTCGTGATGTACGGCGGCAGCGTGGTCGAGAGCGGCCCCACCGCGTCCGTCTTCTCGGCCATGGCGCACCCCTATACCCGCGGACTGTTTGCCGCGCGCCCGCATCTGGGCGCCGGGCCCGCGCAGGGCCCGCGCCCCCGCCTGGCGACGATTGCAGGGATGGTTCCCGAACTGGCCGACCTGCCCGCGGGGTGTCCGTTCGCCGGGCGCTGCGCTTACACCGCGGCGGACTGCTACCACGAACGCCCCCGGGCGACGCGGGTCGCCGCCGACGCCGGGCACGAGGTGCGCTGTCTGCGCCAGGAGGCCATTGCCCAGGTGCGCGATGCATGGGCCGAGGAAGCCGCATGACCCTGGAACACCAGGGCAGCCCCAGCGAAGACGCTGCCCTGCTCCAAGTGCAAGACCTGGTGCGTGCGTACACGCTGCCGCGTGAGCATCTCTTTCGCCCCCCGGGCAAGGTGCAGGCGCTCGATGGCGTGAGCTTTTCGGTGCACAGCGGCCGCAGTCTGGGGGTCGTGGGCGAATCGGGCTCGGGCAAATCGACGCTGGCGCGCCTGGTCATGGCCCTGGACGCTCCCACCTCGGGAACGGTGCATCTGCTGGGCCGCAATCTGCACCGGCTGTCCCCCGCCGAACTGCGCCAGGCGCGCAGCGATTTCCAGATGGTGTTCCAGGACCCCTACGGATCGCTCGACCCGCGCCAGAGCGTCGAGCGCATCGTCACCGAACCGCTGCAGGCCCTGCGCGCAAGCAGCCGCGCCGAGCAGCATGCACGCGCCGTGCAGGTGCTGGAGCAGATCGGGCTGCGCCCCAACGACTTGGGAAAATACCCGCACGAGTTCTCCGGCGGCCAGCGCCAGCGCATTGCCATTGCGCGCGCGCTCATCACGCGCCCGCGCCTGATCGTCGCCGACGAGCCCGTGAGCGCACTCGACGTCTCCGTGCAGGCCCAGGTGCTGAACCTGATGCAGGATCTGCAGCAGGAATTCGGTGTCACCTACATGCTCATCAGCCACGACCTCGCGGTGGTGAGCCATCTGTGCGACGAGGTCGTGGTGCTCTACCAGGGCCGCATCGTCGAGCGGGGTTCGCCGGCGCAGCTGTTCCGGAACGCGCAGCACCCCTATACCCGCTCGCTGGTCGCCGCCGTGCCGCAGGTGCAGCCGGGCCGCGCGCGGGCCCGGCGTGCGGCGGCCGCGGCAGGGAGCGCAGCAGCTACCCCCCGATGGTGTAGGCTGCTGCGCCTCCCGGCAGCACATGGCGCTGCCGGGGCTTTTGTTCTTGCATCTGCTTTTTCTGGAGCGTTTCGATATGCCAAATCGCCGTACCGTTCTTGCCACTGGCGCCGTCGCTGCACTGCCCCTGTCCCTCCCGCTCTGCGCCCTGGCGCAGAGCCGCAGAGACAGCGTAGTGCTGGGTATGGTGCTCGAACCCCCGGGCCTGGACCCGAGCACCGGCGCCGCGTCGGCCATCGCGGAAATCGTGCAGTACAACATCTTCGAGACGCTCACGAAGATCCAGTCCGACGGCAGCGTGAAGCCACTGCTCGCCGAGAGCTGGGAGGTCTCGCCCGACCTCAAGACCTATACCTTCAGGCTGCGCCGCGGCGTGAAGTTCCAAAACGGCGAACCCTTCAACGCGGCGGCCGTGAAGTTTTCGTTCGACCGCGCGGGCGGCGAGCAGAGCAGCAACAAGAGAAAGCCGTCCTTTGCCAGCCTCAGCACGCAGGTGATCGACGAGCACACCGTGGTGCTGCTCAACAAGGACATCGACCCGGACCTGCTCTTCATGCTCGGCGAAGCCGTGTCCATCATCGTCGAGCCCAAGAGCGCGGAGAGCAACGCGACCAAGCCCGTGGGAACGGGCCCGTACCGGCTTGGCGCCTGGAACAAGGGCTCGTCGGTGGTGCTCACGGCCTGGGAAGGCTTTCGCAACCCGGCAGCGATCCGGATCAAACGCGCCAGTTTCCGCTTCATCCCGAACTCCGCCACCCATATTGCGGCGCTGCTCGCGGGCGATATCGACGTATTCCCGCGCACCACGGAGCGCGGTATCGAACAGTTCAAGGGCGACCCGCGCTTTCAGGTCACGGTCAACGGCTCGCGCGCCAAGACCATCCTGGCCATGAACAACGCCAGAAAGCCGCTGAATGACCTGCGCGTGCGCCGCGCGATCGCCGCCGCGGTGGACCGCAGGGCCGTCATCGAGGCCGCTGCCAACGGCTATGGCACCCCCATCGGCAGCCACTACGTGCCAGGCGCCTTCGGCTACGTGGATACGACCGGTGTGAACCCGTACGACGTGGAAAAGGCCAAGAAACTGCTCGCGGAAGCCGGAATCAAAACGCCGCTGGAACTGAGCATGACGCTGCCCCCGACTGCGTATGCCCGACTGGGCGGCGAGGTGATCGCGGCGCAACTGGCCAAGGTGGGAATCATCGCCAAGATCCAGAACGTGGAGTGGGCGCAGTGGCTCAGCGGAACCTACGGCAACAAGAACTATGACCTGACCCTGATCTCGCACGTGGAGCCCTTCGATCTGGGCAACTTTGCCAAACCCGACTACTACTGGGGCTACCAGTCGCCCCGGTTCAACGAACTGTTCCAGCAGATCAGAAGCACTGCGCGCCCCGCCGAGCGCGCGCGCCTGCTGGGCGACGCACAGCGCCTGCTGGCCGAGGACGCGGTGCATGTCTTCCTCTACCAGAACCAGTGGGTCACGGTGGCGAACAAGAACCTCAAGGGTCTGTGGAAGGACATGCCGGTGTTCGTGAACGACCTTTCCGCGCTCTCCTGGACCTGAAGCGCAGACCCCCGCCATGAGCGCGCTCCACGACCTGTCCGCCCACACCCTGATCGCCGCCTACCGCCAGCGCAGTCTCTCGCCCGTCGAGGTCACGCAGGCCGTGCTGGCGCACGTCGAACGCTGGGAGCCGCAGCTGCGCGCCACCTATCTGCTGCGCCCCGACGCCGCGCTGGCGCAAGCGCGCGCGTCCGAGGCCCGCTGGCTGCGCGGCACGCCCCTGGGCGCGCTCGACGGCGTGCCCTGCACCATCAAGGAAAACATCGCCACCCGGGGCGACCCGATGCCGCTGGGAACGGCGGCCGTCGAGCCACGGCCCGCGGCCGCCGACGCGCCCCCGGCCGCACGCATGCGCGAGGCCGGCGCGGTGATCCTGGCCAAGACCACCATGCCCGACTACGGCATGCTGTCCTCGGGGCTGTCGAGCTTTCACCCGCTCGCGCGCAACCCCTGGGATTTGACCAAGGGCCCGGGCGGCTCCAGCGCGGGGGGCGCTGCTGCTGCGGCCGCGGGCTACGGCCCGCTGCATATCGGCACCGACATCGGCGGATCGCTGCGCCTGCCCGCCAGCTGGTGCGGCATCTTCAGCCTCAAGCCAAGCCTGGGCCGCGTCCCGATCGACCCGCCCTATACCGGCCGCGCCGCAGGCCCCATGACCCGGACCGTCGCCGACGCCGCCTTGCTGATGCAGGTGCTCAGCCAACCCGACGCCCGCGACAGCATGAGCCTGCCGGCGCAGGACATCGCCTGGAGCCGCTTCTCCGCCGGCGCCGAGAGCCTGCGCGGTCTGCGCATCGGCCTGCTGCTCGACGCGGGCTGCGGCCTGACGCTGGACCCCGAAGTGCAGGCCGCCGTGGAACGTGCTGCGTGGCGCATCGAGGCTGCGGGCGCGATCGTCTCCCCCATGCAGCCCTTCATGACGCAGGCCATGCTCGACGGCATGGACCGCTTCTGGCGCATGCGCACGCACATCGACCTGCAGGCCCTGCCGCCGCAGCGGCGCGCCAAGGTACTGCCTTATATCCTCGCCTGGGCCGACAGCGTGGCCGGCATGGGCGGCGCCGAAGTCTTCCACGCGAGCCAGCAGTTCCACCTGACCCGTGTGCACACCGTCCGGGCTTGCAATGCCTTCGACTACGTGATCTCGCCCGTGGCCCCGATCCCCGCCTTCCAGGCCGAACTGCCTTCGCCGACGAACGACCCGCTGCGCCCGCTCGAACATATCGGCTATACCGTGCCCTTCAACATGTCCGAACAACCCGCCGCGTCGGTCAACTGCGGCTACACCGCCAGCGGCCTGCCCATCGGCCTGCAGATCGTCGGCGCCCGCTTCGACGACCTGGGCGTGCTGCAACTGGCGCATGCGTTCGAATCAATCCGCGAACCGCAGCGCGCCTGGCCCCGGCCGGACTGAAGGGACCGGGTGATGCAGTCGGTATTCACCCCTTGAGGTTACGCGCCGTCATGGTCATTTTGGATCCAGCCCAGCTTGTCAGGATCGAAGCTGTTCATCGAGGCTTCATGTACCAGCACCTCTTTGCCGCTGGTTGCCTGCTTGCCGCTCAAGGCACGGACCTGATGGCTGTCAGAGTCGAGATGGACGAAGACATCGAACTGCAATTCCCATCCCTAACGATCTATGTGCAGGTCAAGACGCGGAACCGTCCACTGATCCAATCCGACATTGAGGGCGCATTGAGTCGATTTACGGCACTGCAACAGGAGCACACCTCAGGCCGTAGGGCCGGCGAAGCCCAGTTCGTGATTGTCTCGACTCAACCACCCTGTTCGGCGCTGGCCAAACGCGACCTAAGCTACGTTTCGTTGGAATGGCCCGTGGGTCGACTTGGACCTCAAACCCAGGCCCTACCCCCGGCTTGGCGAGACATTCCGAGTGCGGTCGCTTGGTGCACGACGGTCGCAGAAAAGTTGCCGCTGCGAACGATCGCAGCCGAAACGCTCGTTTGGAAGCTGGCCGCAAACGTGGCGCTTGCGTCCAGCGGCACAGAGCCCTACGGCGATCATCAGTTCCTTGCGAAGAACCTGCCGGTCCTCTTCGAACAGTTCGCATGCCAGTTGCACGACTTCCCTGAGCTGCTGCCTCATTACAGGCCGCACCAAAACGAACCTGCGATTGAATCGACGGCGCACGTTCGGGTCGTCTGCGGCTTTTCGGGGGCGGGGAAGACGTCGTGGGCGGCGCAGACTGCCGCCCATTCAGGAAATTCATGCGCCTACTACGACGCGGGAGACACTGCTCCTGCAGCCCTGTCATCAGCCCTCGTGCGGGAATGCGCCGCCCAACTGGCGGGAGCAGTAGCTTTGGAAAGGGTTCTGCTTCCCGGCGCAAGCGGCCTCGAATCGCTTCGAGCCCTGGACCAGGCATTGGAGGAGAAAGGCCGTACCCCAATCTTGGTGATCGACAACGCCCACACCTTGCCGTCCACAGCTCTGGAGCAGGTCGTAAGGAATACGTCGTGCATACGTCTGGTGTTGCTGTGCCACCCCGGGCGTACGGTCGCGGAGTTGGAAGCTTTGCAGGGCATCCAGCGCGAGGAACTTTGCGGCTGGTCTGTTGATGATGTTGCAGGCGAAGCTGCAGGGCTCGGTTGCACCGGCACGATCGAAGGAATGGAGCGACTGCGGGTCCAGACAGGAGGCTATCCCTTGTTCGTGCAAAGTGCAGCTCGCTTGGCAGCAGCGGAGCATAGTGGCGGCATCGATGAGTTCGTGCAGTCGCTTGAGAGAGGCATCCACGGCGCAGTCACCGCCCAGGAAATGATCCTGAAGCATGTTTTCGATAGCTTGGCACCTCAGCTGCAGCAGGCAGTCTGCGCCCTTAGCTTCTCTGACGTACCGCTATATCGGGCAGAGATCCTCAAGTTGCTGACGGAGTGTCTGGCCATGGAGGAAGCGACGGCCGCCAGCACACTGAGGCAGCTCAAGACGCGGGGGTTGGCGCAGAGCGTTGGAGGCGATCGTGTTCGCATTCACGATGCTGTTCGCACCCTCGGCAAGACTCGGTCTAACGAAATGCCAGAGCGCAGGGCGCAGGCGCAAAAGGTCTTGGCCGAGATCATCTTGCAATCTTTGCAAGAGCGTCGTGATTTCGCGCGAATCGTTTTTTGGGCAAAACTGCTGTCCGCACTCAATCACCTTGAACCCCTGATAGAACTGATGGGAGAAGAGATCTTCCATGAGATGGGCGTGATTCCAGAAGTTTCGTCGGCATTGGAGCAAGCGTTGGCCTCAGGGGTGTTGAATCCTGTGCAGCAATTCTGGGCTTACGACGGCTTGATCTTCGCAGCGTTCAAGCACGGAGTGCGCGAGCAAACCGACAAGGTGGCCGAGTGGTTTTCGGCAAGTGAGCGCGTCATTGAGCAGTTCGGCCTTTCGCCCACGCATCGACACCGGCTCTGGATGAAGCGCATGCGCTTTGCGGCCGCACGAGGCGATAAGGACAGCATGATGTCCGCACTCGAACAGGTGTCGCGCGATATGCCTGATCGAAAGGACTATCGTCGTGTGCTGGCATACAACACTGCGGCGGCTTTTTTTTTGTAGGCATGTACCGTGTCGCTGAGGAGCTTGTTTCCGGTGTCATTGGAGAGTACTGCGAAGTGTTTTGCATTTCCCCGGCGCAGGTGATAGGGCTAAAGCAAGCGGAGCCCTGGAAGGCAATTGACAAACCATCGCTCGACATTGATGACGCAAAGCATTTCGCAGATGCACTTGACCTTCTGACTATGATTGGTCGAAAGACGGGGCGCAGAGCCCCGCTCACCACGGGAATCCGTGCAATGCAGTTCTACGAGATTGCTGGCGCCGTAGATTCCTACGTGCGCGTCGGACTCGACGTTGCTGATGACCACGTGAACATAAATGACCTCCTGGGAGCTCGTCACATGATGGAGGCCTTTGTCTTGCCTTTCATCCAGCGACATTCCATGGTGGGCAGGATGCTTGATGCACGCGGCTTGTATGCAGTGATATTGGCTTATAGCGGTGAGTTCAACGAAGCGGAACTACAAATGCAGCAGCTAGAGCCCCTCATCAAAGGGGCGCCGCCGCAGATGCAAACCCAACTCGCAGGTCAGGAGCGCCTCATTGCCGAAATCCGTCTGAAGGGGCATCCACCTCAGCGCAGACTGCGAGAGGACGCTATATCCAGGCCGTCAGTTGCCCAGCCTGCGCCAATAGCACGCGAGCGCGCGAAGGTGGGGCGCAACGAGTCATGCCCCTGCAACTCTGGCCTCAAGTTCAAAAAGTGTCACGGCGCATGATCCCGAACTACATCTCAACAGGGGCTTAGCCAATGTTCCAAGTCCATATTGGTTTGCCGCGTTAGCGACGACAACTCTGAACCCATCTCTTTATACACAAGCCCCCGAGCATAAGCTATGCTACCTATTTCATAGCGAAAGCACACAATGAACTGGGTAGCCACGGAATTCAAGAGCATGAACCTGGGGGACCCCAGACGCAAACAGCGTGCGATCCACCTGATCGAGAGCTTGAGCGCCAAGCCCACGGCCAGTATCCCCCAAGCCTGCGGCGATTGGGCCGACACC
>NZ_AFAL01000720.1 GCF_000193225.1 Verminephrobacter aporrectodeae subsp. tuberculatae At4
GGGGCTGAGTAGTTACGAAACCACGTCAAAACCGTACTTTTGTTGGCGGTTCTTGAAGGCAGGTTTGGTGCCTTCAAGAATATCGACAACCTTGGCCTTGATCGCGGGCGATTCGATGCTTCCCGAAATGTAGTTGAAGGTGTTTGTGGTCTTGTCGCAAGTGGCGCAGATGATCTGCTCAGCGTCACACACCACGGCCAAGTTGGGGTTGTGGGTCACCATGATGACTTGGCGACGCTGCTTGGCCGCCTTGATGCATTTGACGAGTACATTGAAGATGGTTTGGTTGTCAAGATTTTCCTCGGGCTGATCAATGACGATCGGGATGTCGTCCTTGTCCAGCAAGAGATAGAAGACCAGCAGAAGCAACCCACGCTCGCCAGGGGAGAGCTGGCTGATCTCTTGTTGATTCAATGTGAGCGAATACCGAGGGGTGAGGTAGCTCATGCCGAACAGGTAGTCTAAGATGTCCTGCGGATTGGATTCACGGCGGAGTTGGTCGGCTATCTTTGTTTCGCGACCACCACCTGACTCTCGATGGTCGAGGTAGAGCATATAGTCTATCCTGCCGAGGAAATCGAGGGTGGAGTTCACATTCTCGAAACTGATTTCCTTCAACAGCCCACGCATAAGCTGCTCGCTTTCGTTCATGCCGGAAAAGCTACCGCGCGATTGGCGATTGATTTTGCGAAGAAACGTCTCTTGAAAGTCAGACCCGTCGATGCGCACGGCGAAGCTCAAGGGGAGGTCCATATTCATCTGGCCTGTGGACATGACAAACTCTTGCACAGGCCCATACAGCTGGCGGTATTCCTCGACAGTCTTGAAAATCTGCTCGTGAACCTGCCTGGCTAACTCTACTCTGTGCGCCTTCAACACCACGAGTTTGTTCGGCAAGGAATTGATCGACGCGATTTCTGCCTTGAACCACTCGATCGACTGAGGTTTGTCTTTGCTTCCGGTCAATTCTTCCTTGGAACGCTCCCACTTGGTGAGCTGTTCTTTAAATTGGATGAACAAGCGTTGTTTCTCACCGAGTTTGCTCTTGATTTCGGCGATGCCTGCCTCAGCCGCTTCACGCCGCTTATTCAGCCCCGTCGGTTCTTGGCTGGTGAGGGTCGCGTCGATGATCGAGATGGATTCCTTCGCCGCCGTGCCGAGATCGAGAATTTTCTCCGTGGTGATTTTCAAATGCACAAGATCGGATACCTTTATGTCATCATCGACTTCCTTCAACATCATGTCCAGTTCGGCGACGAATTGCCCATGGGTTCTTTTATAATTTTCAGTGGCTTGCCAAATTCGAAGCAGGACGGCTCGTCGCTTGACTTGCACCACCTTCTTGTCATGAAGCTGTTTCTCCTCATCGAACAGATTTCTGAGATTGTCCTCCAGGGTTTGAATCTTCTTCGTCGCGGCTTCGGACTCTTCTTTGGCAACGTCCGAGGCGGTGGGGTCCTCTACCTGCACGGGCTTTGACTCTACGATGGCCGCCAACTCGGCGACCTTGGCATTTTGCTGCTCTTGCAGAGACTGCTTGAACTCGGGGGTGAGTCGCTGCTCTGTCTGCAAAATCTCGGTGTTGGTTTTCGAGATTTCTTTGAGCAACTGCTCGCGTGCTCTCCCGATTTCAGCGACCTTGAATTTGAGTAATTCATCCATCGAGTTGTGGCCAAGGCGATCCTCTTGCGGGACATGTGTGTAGATAATTTTGCGCAGTTCGGAGTCAAAGGTCGATGAGCCGTTCTCGCCAAGCTCGTTACAGAGCATTTCCAGATAGCTTTGCGGCAGGTACTTGACCCGCTCGACGCTGGTTTCGGACGGGTCTTGATCGAGTTGCTGCTTGGATTCGGTGTCATCACGCCAACCGAGTACGCCGACGAATTTGGATGCGAACTTGTTTGGTGGGCTGCGAAAGCGTCGGTCATTCAAAAACGAGAAGTGCTTGAAGTTCTTGGTATCTCCGGCCAGCGCTATGATGTCAGCCATGGCGCTCTTTCCGCTGCCCTTATTGCCAATGATCGCAACCAAGTCGTGGTTCAGCGGCAGTTCGACATTGAACCAAGTGCCGGGCGATGTGGGACTGGGCTTGATGCAAATCTTCGACACGTATTTGGTGCGGTTGCCATTGACCAATTCCCGCTTGGGCGGCGCGTCGCCGACAAACACCCGGTCCTCGAATTCGGTGAGCGCCTGCCGCAGGCCCTCAAAGCATTTCGTTATACATAAGTCCCCTGAGCCTGAAGCTCGCGACAGAACCTGATGCCAGCGGCAAAGTCAAGAATGCGCTGCATTCGGCTCCTCGTCGTTTCGTGTGGAAACCAACACGCACAATAGCCGCTGGTAGTGGATGCTGGAAGACAGGTCGTCTTGGGCCTGTCCACAGGTCCACCAAGTTGATGTTGAACATGGGAGTGTCTGATGAGTGTTGAACTGGAAGCGCT
>NZ_AFAL01000719.1 GCF_000193225.1 Verminephrobacter aporrectodeae subsp. tuberculatae At4
GCGCGCACGCCGCTGCGCGACAGGCGCGAGAGCAGGCAGTCGTCCGGCGACACATGCGGCGCGAAGACGCCCGCCGGAATGCCCGATGCGCCCGCGGCAGGCGCGCTGGCCTGGTCCAGCACGCGCACCTGCCAGCCCCGCCGTGCCAGGCTCGCCGCCGTGGCCGCGCCCGCGATGCCGCCGCCGATCACCAGGCATTCGCCGGGCGCTGCGGGTTCTGGCGCGGGTTGGCGCCAGGCGCGTGGCTCCCAACGCGGGGCGTAGACGGCCTGCAGGTTGGCGCGCTTCGGGGGCACGCCGGGAACGCGCGTGACCTCGAAACCGCACTGCGCGAGCGCATCCCGCACGGCGCGGGCGACGGTCCAGGTGGCCAGCCGTGTTCCGCGCCGGCAGCAACGCGCCACCGCCCCGAGGGTGTGCAGATCCCAGATTTCGGGGTTGCACCGGGGGTCGAAGCCGTCCAGATAGACGCAGTCCACGCGCAGGTCTTGCTCGCGCAGCCGGGTCCGCGCGTCGCCCACGCACAGCGTGAGGAGCACCCGGCCTGCGTCGAAGCACAGCCGGTGCACGCCCGGCAGCAGGCCCCACCACTGCCGGTGCAGTTCCTGCGCCAGCGGTACGAGGCCGGAATGGGCGCTCGCGGCCCGCAGCAGGTCAGCGGCGTCCACGGGCCAGGCCTCGGCGGATACGAAGTGCAGCAGCGTGGGACGCTGCGGGTCGGCGCGCCAGGCGGCCCAGGTCACCAGAAAATTCAGGCCAAGGCCAAAGCCGGTTTCCAGAATGCGCCATTGCGCCTGCCCGGCCCAGGCGGCGGGAAGGCCGCAGCCCTGCAGGAAAACCAGGCGGGCCTGATCCAGCCCGCCGTTTTCGCTGCGATAGCGGTCGCCAAAGCGCGGGCTGCAGGGGGTGCCGTCCGCCAGCCAGTCAACGGGTTCGGGCATCGGCGGGGCGGAGCGCTTTCCAGCACTTCACGGCGTTACGTGCTGGGCGGGACATACCCCGCAGCGGCGTCTGCGCCGCCGCCAAAAAAGTGGTTCTCCATCTGGCGGGCCAGGTATTGGCGGGCGCGGGCGTCGGCCAAGTTCAGGCGGTTCTCGTTGACCAGCATGGTCTGGTGCCGGAGCCAGCCCGCCCAAGCTTCCTTGCTCACGTTTGCCCAAATGCGCTTGCCGAGTTCGCCGGGGTAGGGTGGAAGGTCGAGGCCTTCGGCCTCCTTGCCAAGCTTGATGCATTGAACGGTGCGTGCCATGGGGATTCCTGTGTGGGGAGCGGGCAGAAGCCGGGAACTTCAGATTGTTTTGCTATGAAAAACTGAAATTTTATTCGTTCGAGTTTTGGATGATGCCACCCAGAATGCCTTGCGGCGGTGCTTCCCCCGCTCTGCATGCATCTCAAAAAGGCCACCCAATGAACGCTCGCCGCGACTTTATCAAGTTTTCCTGCGCCGCCGCCCTGGCAGGCGGTCTGGCCCTGATGGCCTGGCCGTCGTTTGCCCAGTCCCAGTCCCTGTCCTTGCTGAATGTCTCGTATGACCCGACGCGCGAGCTGTACGCCGAGTTCAACCGGGCGTTTTCCAGGCACTGGAAGGCCAAGACCGGACAGGACCTGAACATCGAGCAGTCGCACGGCGGCTCCGGCAAGCAGGCGCGGTCCATCATCGACGGGCTGGGCGCGGACGTGGCCACCCTGGCGCTGGCCGGCGACACCGACGCGCTGCACAAGCAAGGTGGCTGGATTCCCAAGGATTGGCAAAAGCGCCTGCCGCACAACAGCTCGCCCTACACCTCGACCATTGTTTTCGTGGTGCGCCGAGGCAACCCCAAGGGCATCAAGGACTGGGACGACCTCGCCCGGCCCGGCATCAGCGTGATCACGCCCAACCCCAAGACCTCGGGCGGAGCGCGCTGGAACTACTTGGCCGCCTGGGAGTTCGCCAGGCGCAAGCTGGGTGGCGACGCCAAGGCCAGGGAATTCATGGCCCGGCTGTATGGCAATGTGCCGGTGCTGGACACGGGTGCGCGCGGCGCAACCACCACCTTTGCCCAGCGCGGCCAGGGCGATGTGCTGATTGCCTGGGAGAACGAGGCCCAATTGCTGCAAAAGGAATTTGGCGGCAGGTTCGACGTGATTGCGCCATCGCTCTCCATCCTGGCCGAGCCCGCAGTCACCGTCGTCGACAGGAACGTGGACCGCAAGGGCACGCGCGCCGTGGCCGAGGAATACCTGAAGTACCTTTATTCCGAGGAAGGGCAGGACATCGTGGGCAGGCATTTCTACCGCCCCGCAGTGTCCGAAAAGGCCCAGGCCAAGTACGCCGGGCAGTTTCCCAAACTGAACCTGTTTACGGTGGACGCCGCTTTTGGCGGGTGGGAGAAAGCGGCCCGGGAGCATTTCGCCGACGGTGCGGCCTTTGACCAGATCTACACGCGGAAATAGGCTCCCCTGAGCCGGTTGCGCGTTGGTCCCACGCTGGCCCGGCCAGCCCAGGCTGTTTAAAACGGAATGTCGTCGTCCATATCGTCAAAGCCCGACGCAGCGCGGGGCGCTTGGGCTGCGGGCTCAGGGCGTTG
>NZ_AFAL01000718.1 GCF_000193225.1 Verminephrobacter aporrectodeae subsp. tuberculatae At4
CCCGCGCAGCATCAGGACAATTTCGCGCGCCGTGGCGAAGAACACGCTATGTCCCAGGGACATGACATGCTGCGCAACGGACAGCGCCAAATGTCCCTTGCCCGTGCCGACATTTCCCGCGAGCACCAGCGTCGTGCCCCGGCGCGCGTGCGCGCTGAAATCCTCGGCAAACCCGCGCGCCGTCACGAGCGCATGGCGCTTGGCGTCGGAATCGGCCAGGTAATTTTCGAAGGAGCGCGCGCGAAACCGCTTCGGAATCCCCGCGCGGTTGAGGCGATCCTCCATGCGCTGCTGGCGCGCCTGCTCCTGCTCGGCGCGCTGCGCCGCCGCCTCGCGCGCGGCCGCCTCGCGGCCACAGACCGGGCAGCGCGACCAAATCAGCTTGCCCGGCTTGCGCCCCAGCGCGGGCAACTCGATCGCCCGGGACGCGAAAACACCATGGCTTGGGCAGTCGCACGTGCGCGTATGCAGCGGCACGGCCGCCGGGTCAGAAACGTCCATCGTCGCTCACTCCTTCGCGAAAATCGGTAGCGCCAATGCCGTGATGGCGGCTCGGCTTGGCGGACTTGCCCTGCAACACCTCCCCGCTGAGGATCGAGTCCAGAAAGCCCGCATTGATGGGCTGCTGGCTGCCCGCCGCGGCCCGCCTGCGCTGGGCGACATCGAGCGCCTGCAAGGCCTGCGCGTCCGAGACCCCGCGCGCGGCCCAATCCAGGACCTGCGGATTCGCCGGCGCCACGGCCGCGCCCTGCGCACGCAGCAAGAGCGCCAACTCCAGCGCGCGGGACGCAGGTGGGGACGGGCAAGGAGAAGGGGACAGCGGCGGCGGCGACGCATCGTCCGCGACAGCGGCGCGACCCGCACCCGCCGCCGCCGCCGGATCCCAATCTGCATATATCCCTCTCTCTTTCCCTCTCCCTTGGACGCCATGTCCCGGGGGACAGAGCGCGGGCGGCAAGGACAGGAAGGACGCCAACTCGGGAAAAGGCATATCGGTCCCCTGGCGCTGATTCATCTTCTTGATGCGCGCGCACTCGGTCCTCCAGCGCTGCGTCAGCTTGGCGGCCCAGGCCTCATTCGCCTTCTCGGCGACCACCGGGTGGTACAGGCGCGCGTCCGAACACTTGATCCAGCCGCGCAACGCGCCCACCCGCACCCGCTTCCACTCCCGGACCACGCGCCCGAAACCGGCCAACTGCGCCAGCACAACATCCTCGTCGGGCAAACTGGCCGCGGGCACCTGGTGCCAGGACGCGCACCACATGAGCACCGCGCAGCGGAACTCATCGCCCGAGACGATGGCCGAAATATCGCTATCGCGCAGGCGCACGACATCGAGCGGCATGTACGGGAAATCGCGCAAATCACAATCGGGCGGAGTCAGCGGAGGGCAGGGCTCGGACATGCCGTCAGCCCTGATCCGCCACACGCCGCGCAGAGCCGCCGCGCACCGCGGGGCCAAACTCGGCCAACTCCATCTCGCGCAGCCGCAGGGCCGCATCCGCAGCCTTGGCAGCGCGCCCCGCGGCCCACTTGGACAAAGTCGGCTGCGGAATCTGCGCCCGCCGGGAGATCTCGGTTTGCGAAAAACCCGCCGCTTGCAGACGCCGCAGGATGCGCGTGGTGGTCGTGCTCATGGGCGCGATTCTATTCCACATCGAATAGGAGTGCAATTCGAAGTCGAATTATTCAATCCTGCATAGTTAGGGGATGGAAGGACGCGCATTACTCCAGCTGCTGCTGGATCACAAAGAGCTATCGGGCAACGGGCTCGCAACCGCTCTGAGAGGCGCCGTCAGCCAATCGAGCATCCAGAAATACCTGGCGGGAACGGCGCGCGAGCCCCGCCGCGCGACGCTCGAAGCGTTTGCGAACCACTTCTGCGTCCCCATCGAAGCGTTCTACGACGAATACGTCGCCGAAAAGACCGCGCACCAGCTGGGGCTGATATCCACCCCCCCTTCGGGGTCCGTGCTGACGCTGCAAAAGGTGCGCCACCTGATCCAGCAACAGCCCGTACAGCAGACCCCCTCCCTGCGCAACGCCTTCCGGCAAATACGCGTCGCCCTGACCCGGGAGACACCCGGCGTGCGCCGCTCGGTCGTGGCGCTGATAGGCGACCTCGCGGACAAAGCGGAGGACACGGAATTCAGCGAACACACCATAGACCGCATGATGGCCGTGCTGGGAGAACACGGGGGAAAACCCGCAGCGCCAGAATCTACCCATTCACGCCGAGAAGGAAGTAGATAAGAGCCGGCCCTCTCCAAAACCAGCGCATCGCTGGTTTTTTTTTCGCCGCGCGGTGGGCCCCTGACAGCGCTGCGGGCAAGCCCCTGCAGGGCAGCGCGCGAAGCACCGCGGCGACGGCAGGAACTGCTCGCCTGCGGTCACGTGTTTTGCTCAGCGAAACAACCGCAACTGGATCGCCAAGCGAAACAGCCGCAACCGGATCGCCAAGCGAAACCGCACAGGCCGGCAGCGCTGATCTTCCCCCTCCCGACAGACCGGTCACCGGTCGCCAAGCCCCTGGCAGGACAGCGCGCCACAGCGCAGCCGCCGGCGACGGGAGGGGGGGGGATTGCCCGCCTGCGGGCACGCACGATCCGCCAGGCGAAACACCAGCAACTGTTTTGCCAAGCGAAACAACCGTTCCAATTTGCGTTTGCCTATTCGATATCGATTGACATTCCTATTCGATAGGGAATAATCGGATCCACGCGCATACCGACCGCGAAACACCGAACACCGACACGCAGGAGAACGCATGACATTGCACACAACAGGCCAACAGCCGGACCAGCGCCCGGTGCTACCGATCCACGACCTGGTGCAAGGCCAGCTATACCGCGCCATCGTCAGCCTGCCCGAAGCCCTGTGCCCCCCCGGGCAGCCCCTGCACGAACGCATCGTATTTTTTGAGACACCCCACCGGCAAAGCAAGGCCGCGGCGCACCTGCAGGCCCTGCTGACCCTGGCCTGGGGGCAAGACACCAGCGCCTGGGTGGAACACGGCCAGATCTACGGCATCGAAACGGCCGCGGAACTGCAAGACACAGGCCTGTCAGCACACCCCGAGGCAAGACTATTTGAAATGGGCACAGACAGCGAGAACCGCATCCGCTACGCCGACCCGGCGCGGATCGACCTCTACACCACAGCGCCAGTGCAAACCCGGCTGCGCGCACGGCTCATCGGCCTGCGCGCCGGCAAAGACAAAACGAAAACACAGCCATGAGCCGAGCCATCCGATTCATCCACGACCTGCTCTACTGGAAGCGCCGAGGACTCAGCCTGCGCCACGCCTGGCAGATGGCAACGAGGACCATCGAATGAGACTACAGCCGCTGATGAATACCCGCCTGGCGCAAGATGGCATTCGCCGTGGGCTTGGCAACAACCGTCACCGGCACGCTGAAACGCTTTTGGCTCAGGGGACTGAACCAGATCTCATGGCTCCCCCTGGCCTGCCGCACAAAATGGCAAGCATGCGCGACAAGAACAGCCCGCAGGCTGTCATAGAAACCCCGGCCCATCTAGGCACATTCAAAGCGGTCAAGGGAAAACGACTGGGGACCCGCCATGGACTGCGGCGGAATCGCAAAATTTTCCGCCAAAAGCTCCGGGGCAATCTCGCAAACACGGGCCAGCAGCGCATCGCAAGCGCCGGCCTCGGTGACAAGACCCAAATCATCGCAAACAGCAGACCACATGCCGGAGACAAGGTCATGCGAGACCTCGACGACAAAATGCACCGGCAGACCCGCAGCAAAACCCTCCTTGCCGCCGACAAGCCGATGGGACAACAAAAAGCGCTGTTGTTGCAGATGCATGCAAACATCTTATCACCCGGTTCCCCCGGCAAAAAGCGAGGCGCGCCCCCAGGACAGACGGCCCGCAAAGCCCGCCACGACACCCCCTCACAGCCGCGCGAAAGAGAGACCCCATGAGCGAAACAGACCTGCTCGAACGCATCGAAAAAATGACCAGCGCCATGCAATACATGGCGCGCATGCTGGGCACCAGACTGGACCGCGGGCAACTGGCACAGCGCATGAACGTACACCGCAACACCCTGACGAAACGCCTGGCGAAAGACCCCGGCTTCCCGCGCCCGGGACCGGACGGCAAATGGCTGCTGAGCGAAGTCATCGAATGGGAACAACGCCAGTGAGACCCGAAGCAATCCGCTGGGCAATCTCCACCGCCCTGGGGTTGTAGTAAACCAGCGCACGCGTCGTACTCGTCCAGCCGAACATCTTGCAAAGGTCCAGCACATGCAGGCGCTGCGCCAAACGGGTCGCCGCAGTATGGCGGGCATCGTGAAAAGTAAAGCCCGCAAGCGCCGCACGCGCCCGATACTTTCGGAACATCGCATCGAGACTCTGCGCACGCAGGCCGAAGACAAACACCGCGTCATAGCCACGCATCAAATCCAAGGTACGCATCGTGGCCGGGACAGCGGGCACATCGCGCTTACCCGTCTTGCCATCGACGGCAAAAAACCCATCGCCCACATCGGACCAGCGCAGACCACAGATCTCGCCGGCACGGCACCCGGTCTGCAAGGCAAGCAGGAAGGCATTCGCCACCGCCTGCCCAACCGAGCGCACAGGCACGCGGCGACTCCAGCCCAGGACACGCAACATCTTGCGCACCTCGACACCGGAAATCACCCGCTCGCGATGATCCGGCTCCGACGGCCGCCGCACATCGCGCATGGGATTGAGCCTCAACCAACCCCAATCACGCCGGGCCACCTCAAGCACATGGGACAACAGCACCATATCGCGCAAAACCGAGCTGCGCGCATTCACCCGCAGCCGGGCATCGCGCCAATCGACGATATCCGCGGCTGACAGATCCGCCAACATCCGCTTGGCAGGAAAGCCCGGCTGATTCAGAAAAGCCCGCAGGCGAATCAACTCCTTGGCCCACCCCCGCTTGGTACTCGAGACCTCCTGCCCATAGCGCTGCAAAGCCTGGGCCAGCGACTTGACCTCAGCCGCCCGCCCCTGCGCCGAAGCCAGCAGTTCCGCCGACCGCGTGGCCCCCCACTCAGCCGCCTCGCGCTTGCTCGGCCGGGTCGCACTATCGCGCACACCCTTGACCTCAATCTGAATGCGCCAAGTACCCTGAGCAGTTTTGACGGGAGTCGCCATCGGGGGGATCGTCGGGGGGAATTCGGGGGCGTAGAGTGCAAGAAAAGGTGCAGCCGGCGCATTCTACCTCGCCCGGCGGCGCCCTAACCCATTGATTCATAAGCAATAGTGCACCAGCCGCCCACCCTGAAACTCCCCCCTGGTGCCCCGAGCCGGGGTCG
>NZ_AFAL01000717.1 GCF_000193225.1 Verminephrobacter aporrectodeae subsp. tuberculatae At4
TCGACGATGCGGCCCTGGTGCATGACGGCGATCCGGTGGCACAGCCGCGCTGCGACCCGCAGGTCGTGGGTGATGAAGATCATGGCCAGGTTCAGGCGCTGCTGGATGTCCTGCAGCAGCGCGAGCACCTGGGCCTGTACCGAGACGTCCAGCGCCGATACCGCTTCGTCGGCCACCAGCAGTTGCGGCTCCAGCGCCAGCGCGCGGGCGATACCGATGCGCTGGCGCTGGCCGCCCGAGAAGGCGTGGGGGTAGCGGTCGAAGGCCGATGCGTCGAGTTCCACCAGGCGCAGCAGCGTGCGCGCCTTGCGCTCGGCCTCGGCGCGGAGCACACCGTTGGCCACCGGGCCGTCGCTGATGCTGCGGCCCACCGTGTGGCGCGGGTTCAGCGACGCGAACGGGTCCTGGAAGATCATTTGCAGCTTGTGGCGCAGGGGCCGCAACTGCGTCTGCGACAGCGGCGCGATGTCGGTGCCGTCGAACAGGAGCTGGCCACCGTCGATGTCGAGCAGGCGCAGCAGGCATTTGCCGATGGTCGATTTGCCCGAGCCGGACTCGCCCACGATTCCCAGGGTCTGGCCGCGCTGCACGCTGAAGCTCACGCCATCGACCGCGTGCAGCACACGCCGGCGCACGAACAGGCCGCCTCCGGTCACGTAGGTCTTGCGCAGGTTTTGCACTTGCAGCAGCGCCGGGTGCGTCGGATCGGTGCTGCTGGCGTGGGCCTGAGCGCTCAGCTGCGGTACTGCGGCGATCAGGCGCCGGGTGTAGGGGTGCTGCGGGTGGTTGAGCAACTGATCGGCCGGGCCCTGCTCGACGAGGATGCCCTTTTCCATCACGGCCACGCGGTCGGCGATGTCGGCGACGACGCCGAAGTCGTGCGTGATGAACATCACGCCCATTCCCATGCGCGTCTGGATGCGCTGGATCAGCGCCAGGATCTGCGCCTGCGTGGTCACGTCCAGCGCGGTGGTGGGCTCGTCGGCGATCAGCATTGCCGGCTCGAGCGCCAGCGCCATGGCGATCATCACGCGCTGGCGCTGGCCGCCGGACAGGCGAAAGGGGTAGGCGTCCTGGAGGCTCTCCGGGTCGGGCAGGCCAACGAATTCCAGCAGCGCCAGCACGCGCTGGTGGCGCGCTGCGTCCGGGCAGGCGCCGTGCACCGCGAGTGCCTCGGCGATCTGTGCGCCGACGCGCATCAGCGGGTTGAGCGCCGACATCGGCTCCTGGAACACCATGGCCATGTCCTTGCCGCGCAGCGCCAGCAGTTCGTGCTCGCGCAGTTGCAGCAGGTCACGGCCCTGGAACAGGATGCGGCCCGCTTGTGGCCTGAGCTGGCTCGGCAGCAGGCCCATGATGGCGTTGGCGCTGATCGATTTGCCGCTGCCGGATTCGCCCACGATGCACAGGATTTCTCCGGCGCGCAGCTCGAACGACAGGTCCCTGACGGCGTGCGCGCGGTCGCTGCCGGCGGGTAGCGCCACGGTGAGTCGTTCGACGCTCAGCAGCGGGGGCGTGCAAGCGATGGCGGACATGGGAGTCACTCCCCCGGTTTGCGCAGTTGCGGATTCAGCGCGTCGTTCAAGCCCTCTCCGATCAGGTTGATGGCGAGCACGGTCAGCAGGATCGCCATTCCGGGCAACAGGCTCATCAGCGGCGCTTCGCGCAGCATGGTGCGGGCGGCGCCGATCATGAAGCCCCAGCTCATGAGGTTGCGGTCGCCCAGTCCCAGAAAGGAGAGCGAGGATTCGGTGAGGATGGCGCTCGCGATCATCAGCGAGGCGGTGACGATGATGGGCGGCATCGCGTTGGGCAGGATCTGCGTGCAGATGATGCGCGCCGGCTCTTGCCCGATCACCCGCGCGGCCTGCACGAACTCGCGCTGCCTGAGCGAGAGGAACTCGCTGCGCACCAGCCGCGCCACGGGCGGCCACGACACGCTGGCGATGGCCCCCACGATGGAGTAGAGGGACGGCGTGAAGATGGCCACCAGCACCACGGCCATGGCGAGTTGCGGAATGCTCTGGAAGAACTCGGTGCAGCGCATCAGCAGGTCGTCGATGCGCCCGCCGTAAAAGCCGGCCAGCGCACCGACCAGCACACCGAACACCACGGCTGCGAGCGTGGACGCGCCCCCCACCAGCAGCGACACGCGCGCGCCATGGGCGAGCCCGGCGCCGAGGTCGCGACCCAGCATGTCGGTGCCCAGCGGGTAGGTGCGGTCGGTCAGCGGCGCGAGCAGGGGCTCGGCGACCATGGCCCAGGGCGATTCCCCGTACCAGACCGAACAGAACAGGGCCATCAGGACCACCAGGCCCAGGATCACCAGGCCCGCGAGCGCGCCCCTGTGGGTCGCAAAACGGCGCATGAATTTCTTCATCTCAGTTTTCCGATTCGATGCGCGGATCGACCAAGCGGTACAGCAGGTCGGTGATCAGGTTGAGCAGCACGACCATGGTGGAGGTCACCAGAAACACGCCGAGCAGCAGTTGGTAGTCGCGCTGCATCAGCGCGTCGAACATGAGCCGGCCAATGCCGGGCCAGCCAAACACGGTTTCCGTGAGCAGCGCACCGCCCGCCATCTGGCCGAGCTGGATTCCGGCGAAGGTCAGCACCGGCAACATGGCGTTGCGCAGGACGTGGCGGCGGATCACCTGGCCCGGCGGGACGCCCTTGGCGCGCGCCGTCCTGACGAAATCCAGACCTATCACCTCGAGCATGGAGGCGCGTGTCAGGCGCGCGTAGACGGCCATGAAAAAGCAGCCCAGCGACACCACCGGCAGCACCAGGTGCGCGCCGATGTCCTTGGCGCGCGCCCAGCCGACGAATCCTGCGCCCACGCTCTCCATGCCGAACGCGGGCAGCCAGTCCAGCGTGACGGAGAACAGAATGATCAGCAGCAGCGACAGCCAGAACAAGGGGGTGGCGTACAAGAGCAGCGATACGGACATGATCAGGCTGTCCAGCCAAGTGTGTTCTCCGGTGTAGCGGCTGCGCGCGGCGATCACGCCGAGCAGGCCCCCCGCAAGCAGCGAGAAGACGAACGCCAGCGCCATGAGCAGCAGCGTGGCGGGCAGGCGCTCGAGGATCAGGTCAAGCACCGGCAGGTTGTTGCGGTAGGAAAAGCCCAGATCGAACTGGAGGATGCCCCTGACGTACAGCCCAAGTTGCAGCCACAGCGGTTGGTCCAGGCCGAAGCGCTGGCGCAGTTGCGCGAGGTAGGCCGGGTCCGAGGATGCGGCCTCGCCGGCCATGATGCTCGCCGGGTCGCCGGGAGCCAGGCGGATCAACAGAAAGTTCAGGACCACCACGCCCAGGATGACGAAAAGGGCCTTGCCCAGTCTGGCGCTGAGGAAGGAGATCAGTTTCACGGGACGGCGTTCCGGTCTACAGGGACCACAGGGTCTGCGGCGGGCCGGGGCGGCGTCACTTCTTGTCGAAGCAGACGTCGTCAAAGCTCTCGTTCAGGCCGATGCCGGTCTGCACGAGGTTGCGGATGTGCTTTTGATGGAAGGTGGCGTTTTCGATCTCGAACAACACACCGTTGGCGACCTCGGCCATCAGGATGTTCTGCACTTCGGAGTACAGCTTTTGGCGCAATTCCGGGCTGCGCGCCGCCGCTGCGTTGGCGAACAACGCGTCGACCTTCGGGTTCCGGTAGCCCTGGTTGTTCACGAAGGGCGACCCCTTGACGGCGTTGGTCGACAGGAAATGGCGCGCCACGCCGAGCGCCGGGTCGCCGTACTGGTAGGTGAAGTTGAAGGTCAGATCAAAATCGAAATCCCCCAAGCGCTTGGCCCAGCCGCCGGCGTCGGCCGGCTCGATCTGCACCTTGAAGCCGATCTGTTCGAGGCTCTGCCGGGTGTACTCGGCCAGACGATCCCAGGCCGAACCGTAGGGGAAGGACAGGATCCGCACCGGCGTGGCGCCGACGTTCACGCCCGACTCCTGAATCAGCGCGCGCGCCTTCCTCAGGTCAAACGCGTACTGCGGAACGTTCTGGTCGTAGTACAGCGTCGTCGAGGCGATCGGACCGGTCGCAATCTTGCCCATGCCGAAGAAGATGTTGTCGACGATGAACTTGCGGTTGATCGCGTGCATCACCGCCTGGCGCACCTTCAGGTTGTCAAACGGGGGGCGGCGCTGGTTCATGCTGATGAAGGCCAGCGGTGCGTACATTTCCCAGCCCCGGGTGCTCATCGTGACGTTGGGCAGGGCCTTCAGGCGCTTGATGTCGACGTTGTCCACGTCGCCGCCACGCAGCAACTGCACGTCGCCTTTTTCAAACGCGACGGCGCGCGACGCGGCGTCGGGGATCACACGGAACACGATTTCGTCGAGGCAGGGCAGGCCCTTTTTCCAGTAATCGGGGTTGCGGGTGAGCACGATGTGCGAGCCCTTCTTCCACTCCTTGAACTTGAACGGGCCGGTGCCGATCGGCGTCTGGTTCGCCGGGTTGCTGTAGAAATCGCTGCCTTCGTAAATGTGTTTCGGAATCATGGGCATGTTGTCGACGACGAACAGGCTCATGAACGGGGAGAAGGGCTCCTTGAGCTTGAACTCGACGCCGTGCTCGCCGATGGCCGTGATCGAGTCGAGGTACCTGTTGATCACCAGGCGGCTGCGCGGGTGGGCCGTGCGCAGGAACTTGTCGACGCTGAACACCACGTCGGCCGCGCTGAAGGGCTTGCCGTCGTGCCACTTCACGCCGCGCTGCAGTTCGAAGGTGTAGCTCAGGCCGTCGCTGGAGGCTTTCCACGACCTGGCCAACGCGGGCTGCGGCCTGAGCTGGGCGTCATAGGTGAGCAGGCTCTGGTAGATCTTGCCGGCCACGTAGATCGTGGGCGCTTGCTGGTTCAGGCCCAGCATCAGGGTGGGGGGCTCGGGTTGGACGATGGCGCTCAGCGTTCCCCCCTGCGTCTGGCCTTGCACGCTCTGGCCTCGGACGCTGGCTGCGCCGAGCAGCGCGGCAGCGAGCGCCAGGGCGATGCTTGCCTGGCGGCGGCTGGAACGGGGAAGGGGCGGTTTCATTCGGCTCTCCTGGGAAGTAAAAACAGGGGGGTCACATTTCCCGGTCCTCGCTGGCGTCGAGGCCGAGGCGGCGGCTGATTCCCAGCAGATGGTCGCGCATGGCACGCCGTGCCGCGGCGGGCTGGTGCTTTTGGAGCGCACGCAGCAGCGGCAGGTGTTCGTTGTGCGCCTGCTCCCACACCTGGCCATAGACGAAATGCTGGTTCAGTTTGTTGAAGATGGCACTGCGCTCGCCCAGGGCCCACAGGTGCTGCACGGTGGACGCGAGCGCGGCATTGCCGCTGGCCTCGGCAATCAGCAGGTGCAGCCGGTCGTTGTGCCTGAAAGGCTGTTCGGATCCAGGCAGCGCCAGGGCGGCCTCCTGCATCTGCCCGATCTGGGCGGGTGTGGCGTGGCGCGCAGCCAGTTCGGCGCAATGGGGCTCCACCAGCAGGCGGGCCTGCAGCAGGTCGGCGGCGCCCATGTCCAGCAAGGCCGGTGCTGCCATGGGCCCTGCGGACGAGGCAAGGCGCGATTGCGGGCCCGTGACGTACACACCACTGCCCACCCGCACGTCCACCCAGCCCTCGATTTCGAGCGCGATCAATGCTTCGCGCACCGACGGCCGGCTGACCGCCAGCATCTCGGCGAGTTCGCGTTCCGCAGGCAAGCGCTCGCCCGTGCGGTAGCTGCCACTGCGGATCTTTTCCTTGATCTGGCTGGCAATCATCCGGTACAGGCGGGAGACGTTGATGGGCTCAAGGGTCGGCATGAGAGACGTGGCTTTCAGTGTCAGGCTGCCAAGTGGCAAGACCAATTTGACGCAGAAATGAGGGCTTGTCATTCGGGTTTACCTGTGATGCTGGCAGGTGCAATTTCGGTGCCAGCCGTACGCGCGGACGGGCTGTAGCTGGCACCGTGGCGCTGCTGTACCTGGTGGGCATAATGGCCCCCCCAAAAGGAGCCCACACCGTATGCGTACCATGCATTTCATCGCCGCCGCCACCGTCTGGGTGCTCGGCGCCAGCGCCAGCGCAGCCCCGGCGCATGGGGACGCAGCGCACCACGGCGCGCACGCCCCTGCGCTGAAGAAAGTGCAGAAAGCCTGGGGCATTGCGGGCGACGCCAGGGCCGTGGTGCGCACCATCCGCATCCGCATGACCGACGACATGCGCTTTACCCCCGACCGGATCGAAGTGCGCGAGGGCGAGACCCTGCGCCTGCGCGCCGAAAACAAGGGCCAGGTGCAGCATGAAATCGTGATCGGAACGGCGCACGGGCTGGAGCAGCACGCCGAGATGATGCAGAAAAACGCCGCCATGGAACACGGCGAACCCCACATGGCCCATGTGAGCGCGGGCCACAAGGGGGACATCGTCTGGACCTTCAACCGCCCCGGCAGCTTTGCCTTCGCCTGCCTGGTCCCGGGCCACGCCCAGGCGGGAATGATCGGCAGCATCACCGTGCTGCCCCGCAAACGCTGACACGCCGTGGCTACGGCGCGTGCCTCCAGCGCGCCGCCTGCCCTGACCCCGCGCGGATTGCCCGACAATCGGCGGCCATGCATTCCCCTGTTTCCTTGGCCGGCGACGCTGGCAGCATCACCCGCGTGGCCGGAATCGAGGTCGGCCACTGCACCGAAACCCGCCGTCCCACCGGCTGCAGCGTGGTCATTGCGCGCGAGGGCGCCGTGGCCGGCGTGGACGTGCGCGGCGCGGCCCCCGGAACGCGCGAGACGGATTTGCTCCACCCTTCCAACTTGGTGGACCAGGTGCACGCCGTCGTGCTGGCCGGCGGCAGCGCCTGGGGGCTGGACGCCGCCACCGGCGCCGTGCGCTGGCTGGAAGAGCACGGCATAGGCTTTGACGTGGCCGTGGGCCGCCTGCCCCTGGTGCCCGCGGCGGTGTTGTTCGACCTGCTGCTGGGCGACATGCGCATACGCCCCGACGCGGCGGCAGGCTATGCCGCGTGCCAGGCCGCATGCACCCGGGACCCGGCCGAAGGCAATGTGGGCGCAGGTGCGGGCGCCGTGCTGGGCAAGGCCTTTGGCATGCAGCGCGCGATGAAAGGCGGCATTGGCACGGCGTCCGTCACCGTCCATGGTGTGACCGTGGGCGCGCTGATTGCCTGCAACGCACTGGGCGACGTGATCGACCCCGACAGCGCCCAGGTGATCGCCGGCGCCCGCACGCAGGATGGTCTGCGCCTGTGCGACACGCGCCGCGCCCTGCTGCGCGGCGACGCCCCCCAGTCCCTGCTCGCGGGAACGAATACCAGCATCGGCGTGGTGGCCACGGACGCCGTCATCACCAAGGCGCAGGCGCACCGCCTGGCCGTGGCCGCGCACGACGGCCTGGCGCGCAGCATCAACCCCGTGCACACCATGTCCGACGGCGACACCCTCTTTTGCCTGGGCACCGGCCGCGCGGGAAAAAACCCGGGGATGCTGCTGCTGGCCACCATGGCTGCGGAGGCCACGGCCGTCGCCACCGCACGGGCCGCGCGCGCGGCAGCGTCGATCACGACCGCGCAGGGCCTGTATTTGCCTGCTGCGGGGGCGTTGGGCTGAACTGAGCGCCGTGGCGTGTGGCGCGGCTCAGCGCCGCCGCTCTTCGGAAGGGGTCATCAGCCGGTCGGTCAGCGCAATCGCCAGCGCGCTGAGCAGGAACACCACATGGATGATGGTCTGCCACATCAGCACCTTCAGGTCATAGTTGGCCGCGTTGATGAAGGTCTTGAGCAGATGGATCGAACTGATGCCGATGATCGCGGTCGCGAGCTTGACCTTGAGCACCGAGGCGTTCACATGGCTGAGCCACTCGGGCTGGTCGGGGTGGTCCTCCAGGCGCAGGCGCGAGACAAAGGTTTCGTAGCCGCCCACGATCACCATGATCAGCAGGTTGGAGATCATGACCACGTCGATCAGCGCGAGCACCACCAGCATGATGATGGTTTCATTCAGCGCGGTGACCGCGGCGTCGCTGCGGTAGCCGATACTCGACACCAGTTGCCCAAGCGCCGCCGTGTCGCCCAGCGCGGCCTTGATCAGGTGCAGCAGTTCAACCCAGAAATGGAACACGTACACCGTCTGCGCCAGGATCAGACCCAGGTACAGCGGCAGTTGCAGCCACCGGCTGGCAAAGATCAGCGTGGGCAGGGGGCGCAACGGTGCGGGGGGAGTGGGTCGGGGAGGCGACATGGAGCGTGCAGACAGAGGGAGAGGGTTTCGGGCGGGCGCGATTTTAGGCGGAAGCGTGGCCTTGGCCAGCGGGCGCTGCGGAACCGGTTTTGCCAGGTCACTTCAGTTCAGGGGCGAGTTCGGGCCGCCCGGATCAGAGCGCGGCAAAATCAGCTTCAGGTAGTCCTCGGTCGCTTCGAAGTCGGGCTCTGCCCCGCTGGCGGCCCGCACGAGCGGAACGATCTTGCGGCGCACCCCCATGCCACGCGCGTCCACATAGCCATGGTCGCGCAGCACGTCGACGATGGCTGTGTTGCGGGGCGAGCGTTGTCCCGCGAGCATTTTTTCGACGGTCATCGAATTCTGTAGCGCTCCCGGGCTGGTGACCTCGAGCCGATTCGAGTAGG
>NZ_AFAL01000716.1 GCF_000193225.1 Verminephrobacter aporrectodeae subsp. tuberculatae At4
CATTGCGTCCGGGTCAGACATGGCCGCAGCGGTGATGGCCGCATCTTCCTCTGCGCCAGGAAGAATCGTTCGGGACTTCAGTTTGGGCATAGCGTTTCACCTCTCTCAAATTGGCTTTCCGCAAGCTGACGATGCGGCGGATTCCATTGCGCTCAACAAACACCACATTGAACAAGCGCTCGCCGATGTAGCCCAAACCAATCATGCGGTCTTCATCGTATGCCCTGCGTTGGTCAAGCCAAACCACGGCGCCATCCCACTCGAACGCCTTGGCATCAGCGAGAGACACGCCATCGTGCTTCTCGATGTTCTTGGCGTCCTTGGCAGGGTCGAATGCGACGTCCATGAAACTTATTGTACATACATAAAGTCGATGCACCCAGTATTTCTTGTACCGACGTCAGGTACATGAGGCAAGACAGCCCCGCGCCGCCGAAACACCTTCCATTGCGGTACCGGCCATGCCCCGCCTGCGGAGCTGCGATTTGACAGGCGGGCGACGCTACCGGACACTGCGGCGCATCCCACGACCCCGGCCCATGAAACACTCCCCCGAAGCTCCCCCGGTGAGCGTCCTGTCCGTTGACGACATGCGCGCGCGCATCCGCCGCCAAAGCCACCTCAAAGGCCGCCAGCCCGAAGCTGCGGCGCTGGCCGAGGTGGCGCAGCTGCTCGGCCCGCGCCCGGCGAATGGCTTTCGGCGCGACCTGCTCATCGAATACCTGCACCGGCTCAACGACCACTTCGGCGTGCTGCACGAGCGGCATCTGGTGGCACTGGCAAAACAGCTGAATCGGTCCATGGCCGAGGTCTACGAAGTGGCGAGCTTCTATCACCACTTCGAGGTCGTGCGCGGCGCGGACTCCCGGGCCCCGCGCCTGGTGCTGCGCGTGTGCGACAGCCTGAGTTGCCGCCTGGCCGGCGCACGCGAACTGCTGGCCCGGCTGCCGCAGCGCCTGCGGGCTGCGGGGCTGGGCGACGTGCAGCTGCAGGCCGTACCCTGCGTGGGCCGCTGTGAGCAGGCGCCGGTGGCCGTGCTGCACCAATGCCCGCTGCCGCAGGCCACGGCCGACGGGGTGCTGCAAGCGCTGGCGTCCATGCCGGATCGGGCGCATGCGCTGCATCCCGCGTCGCCGTCCACGGTCCATTTCGACGCCTGCGCGTGGGCCGGGCGCAGCCTGCCCACACAACCACCCGGCACCGTCAGCCCCGCGCACACCGACCTGGCCACCTACCGCGCGCATGGCGGCTATCAGCTGGCCGCAGCGCTGGTGAACGGCGCGATGGACGCCGAGGCGGTGCTCGTGGCGCTGGAGGCATCGGGCCTGCGCGGCCTGGGCGGCGCGGGTTTTGCGGCGGGGCGCAAGTGGCGCATCGTGCGCGCGCAGCCGGCGCCGCGCATGCTGGCGGTGAACATCGACGAGGGCGAGCCCGGCACCTTCAAGGACCGCAGCTACCTGGAGCGCGACCCGCACCGCTTTCTGGAGGGCCTGCTCGTGGCGGCCCAGGTGGTGGGCACCGAAGCCATCTACATCTATCTGCGCGACGAATACCACGGCTGCCGCGCGCTGCTGCACGGCGCGCTGGCGCAATTGCAGGCGGATCCGCCCTGCCCCCTGCCGCAGATCGAGCTGCGGCGCGGCGCGGGCGCGTACATCTGCGGCGAGGAGTCGGCCATGATCGAAAGCCTCGAAGGCCGACGCGGCGAGCCGCGCATGCGCCCGCCGTACATCGCGCAGCGGGGCCTGTTCGGCCGCCCCACGCTGGAGCACAACTTCGAGACCCTCTACTGGGTGCGCGACATCGTCGAGAAGGGCGCGCAGTGGTTTGCCGGCTTTGGCCGCCATGGGCGCAAGGGGCTGCGCAGCTTCAGCGTGAGCGGGCGGGTGCGGCAGCCGGGCGTGAAGCTCGCGCCCGCGGGAATCACGCTGCAGGAACTCGTGGACGAATACTGCGGCGGCATGCCCGACGGGCACCGGCTTTACGCCTACCTGCCCGGCGGCGCCTCGGGCGGAATCCTGCCCGCGCACCTGAACCAGATCCCGCTCGACTTCGACACCTTGCAGCCCTACGGCTGCTTTATCGGATCGGCCGCCGTCATCGTGCTCAGCCAGCACGACCGCGCGCGCGACGCCGCGCTCGACGTGATGCGCTTTTTCGCGCACGAGAGCTGCGGCCAGTGCACCCCCTGCCGCGTGGGAACGGCCAAGGCGGCCGCGCTGATGCAGGCGCCGCAGTGGGACGCCGACGCGCTCGGCGACTTGGCGCAGGTGATGTCCGACGCGTCCATCTGCGGACTGGGGCAGGCCGCGCCCAACCCGATCCGCTGCATCTACGAATACTTTCCCCACGAGGTGGGCGCGGCGCCGGGCGCACTCTTGCCCAAAGGACCGCCATCATGAACGCCGTGCCATCCTGCGCCACCGCCAGCGCCGCCCTGCCCGAACCGGCGATCGCCTTTGAACTCGACGGCCAACCCGTCAGCGCCCACCCCGGCGAGACCCTTCTTGCGGCCGCGCAGCGCCACGGCGTGCAGATTCCCCGGCTCTGCCACCAGGACGGCCTGCGCCCCGACGGCAACTGCCGCGCCTGCGTGGTCGAGATTGCGGGCGAGCGCACGCTGGCCCCGAGTTGCTGCCGCACGCCGACCGAGGGCATGCAGGTGCAAAGCGCCAGCGCACGCGCGCGCAAGAGCCAGCAGATGGTGCTGGAGATGCTGCTCTCGGACATGCCCGCGGCGGGCTACAAGTGGAACGACGACGACGCACCGCACGCGCAGGCCGCAGGAAATGAAGTCCCCGGCCAGCATGGCGAGCTCAGCGCCTGGGCCGACCGCCTGGGCGTGCGCGTGCGCCCCGCGCTCCAGGCGCTGCGCCGCGCGCAGCCCGCCGCCGACACGAGCCACCCGGCGATGGCCGTCAATCTGGACGCCTGCATACAGTGCAAGCGCTGCCTGCGCGCCTGCCGCGAGGAGCAGGTGAACGACGTGATCGGCTACGCGCTGCGCGGCGCCGGGAGCAAGATCGTCTTCGACCTCGACGACCCCATGGCCGAAAGCAGCTGCGTGGCCTGCGGCGAATGCGTGCAGGCCTGCCCCACGGGCGCGCTCATGCCCAAGACGCAGATCGGCTCGCAGGCGGTGGACCGCAGGGTCGATTCGGTGTGCCCGTTCTGCGGGGTCGGCTGCCTCATTACCTACCAGATCCGGGAAGAAAAAATCGTCAGCGTGCAAGGACGCGACGGCCCCGCGAACCATGGCCGCCTGTGCGTCAAGGGCCGCTTCGGCTTTGACTACGCGCACCACCCCGAGCGGCTCACGCGGCCGCTGATCCGCAAGCCCGGTGTCCCCAAGGACTGGCAGGGCCAGACGCGCCCCGCGCACTGGCGCGAGCTGTTTCGCGAAGCCAGCTGGGACGAGGCGCTGGACCTGGCTGCGGGCCAGCTCGCAGCGCTGCGCGGGCGGTATGGCCCGAAGGCGCTGGCGGGATTCGGCTCGGCCAAGGGCAGCAACGAAGAGGCCTACCTGTTCCAGAAGCTGGTGCGCACCGGCTTTGGCAGCAACAACGTGGACCATTGCACGCGGCTGTGCCATGCCTCCAGCGTGGCGGCGCTGCTCGAAGGCGTCGGCTCGGGCGCGGTGAGCAACCCGGTGCACGACGTGGAGCACGCGGAGCTGATCTTCGTGATCGGCGCCAACCCCACGGCGAACCACCCGGTGGCCGCGACCTGGATGAAGAACGCCGCCCGGCGCGGCAGCAAAATCGTTCTCGCCGACCCGCGCGTGACCGACATCGGCCGCCACGCCTGGCGCACCCTGCAATTCCGCGCCGACACCGACGTGGCCATGCTGAACGCGCTGATCCACACGGTGATCGAAGAGGACTTGGTCGATATGGCCTTCGTCCGCGCGCGGGTCGACAACTTCGACGCGCTCAAGGCGAACGCAGCGGGCTACAGCCCCGAAGCCGTGGCGCCGGTG
>NZ_AFAL01000715.1 GCF_000193225.1 Verminephrobacter aporrectodeae subsp. tuberculatae At4
ACGGTTCAGCCGCACCACCTTGCGCGGCGAGACCGGAGGCAACGCGTTCACGGTGGATTTCCGCCGCACCGCGCCTGCCCGTGGCACCGCCCCGCTGCGCTTTGACACCAGCGTGGCCTGAACCCCGTGAACCGTCCTGCCATGGTAGCGCCCACCGCATCCATCCTCGTCGTAGACGACGAACCCGATCTGTGCACCCTGTACGAGCTCACCCTGCTGCGCGAGGGCTACCGCGTGGAGACCGCGTCCAGCGTGCAGGAAGCGCGCGTGCAACTCCAGGCCCAGCGCTTCGACGCCGTGATCACCGACATGCGCCTGCCCGACGGGTCCGGAATGGAATTGCTCCAGGACCTGCGCGAGCAGCAGCGCCGCGAGCGCTGTGTGGTCATGACCGCGTACGGGTCTGCGGAAAACGCCGTCGAGGCCCTGCGCTCGGGCGCATTCGACTACCTGACCAAGCCCGTGGACCTGAAACAGTTCCGCTCCGTGGTGGCTTCGGCCGTGCAGGGAACGGGCGGCGTCCCGGCGCCGCGCACCCCGCGCACGGGGGGCCGGCCGGCAGCCGCTGCCGAGAACGCCGGCGCGGCGGCGCTGGAGCGGCTGGTGGGCCAATCCGAGACCCTGCGCAACGTCAAGCAACGCGTGGCCAAGGTCTCGCGCGGCATGGCGCCGGTGCTCATTCATGGCGAATCGGGCACCGGCAAGGAACTCGTCGCGCAGGCGCTGCACGCCAACAGCCAGCGCGCGGACGGCCCCCTGGTGGCCGTGAACTGCGGCGCGATTCCGGAGAACCTGCTCGAAGCCGAATTCTTCGGCGCGCGCAAGGGCTCGTACACCGGGGCCACCCAGGACCGTGACGGTTACTTCCAGGCCGCGCGCGGAGGTACCCTGTTCCTGGACGAAATCGGCGACCTGCCCCTGGCCATGCAGTCCAAGCTGCTGCGCGTCATTCAGGAGCGCAGCGTGCGCCCGCTGGGCTCGACCCAGGAAGAGACCGTGGACGTGCGCATCGTCAGCGCCACCCACCGGAACCTGGCAGCGGATGTGCAATCGGGCCGCTTTCGGCAGGACCTGTACTACCGGCTGAACGTGATCGAGATCCTGGTCCCCCCGCTGCGCGAGCGGCGTGAGGACCTGCCCGCGCTGTGCACCGCGCTGCTGGCGCGCATCGCGCAGGATTCGGGAATGCCGGTTCCCACGCTCACGCAACGCGCCCTGGGCGCCATCGCCGCGCATCCGCTGACCGGCAACGTCCGGGAGCTGGAAAACCTGCTGCACCGTGCCGTGGCGCTGAGCGATGGCGATGAACTGCATGTGGACTGGCCCGCGAACACGAGCGCGGCCGTGGCCGCAGTGGCGGTGGCGGTGGCGCGCGGCGCGCAGTCCCCCGCAGAGCCTGCGGACCCCGCGGTGCCCCGCACCGAGCCGCCGAGCAGCCCCGCGCTGTCCGCCGTGGTCCGCACGATGCCCCTGCCCCATGACCTGCAGGCTTGGCTCGACCAGCAGGAGCGCGAGATCCTGGTGCGCGCGCTGCGCGAGGCGGGGTTCAACCGGACCGCCACCGCCGCCCGGCTGGGAATCAGCCTGCGGCAGATACGCTATCGCATCGCCCGCCTGAACATCACGCTGCCCAACGATCAGCAGGAGCCGCATGACGACATCGGATGACGCGCCCGCGCGTGCCGCTGCGTTCCCCTGGGCCGGAGGCTGGCACGGCTCGGCGACAAGGCTGGCCTCTCCCAACCAGGCAATGCGTCCGGTGCCGCCGGCATCGGTCGACCTGATCGTGCTGCATTCCATCAGCCTGCCGTCGGGAGAATTCGGCACGGGAGCCGTCCAGCAGCTGTTCATGAACACCCTGGACTGGGATGCGCATCCCTCCTATCAGAGCATCCGCGGCCAGCGGGTCTCGGCGCATTTCTTCATTCAACGCAGCGGTGCGCTCTGGCAGTTCGTGGACTGCGATCTGCGCGCCTGGCACGCCGGGCGGTCCTCGTACCGGGGGCGCGGCGAGTGCAACGACGACTCCATCGGCATCGAACTCGAAGGCATCGAAGGCCTGTACTTCGAACCCGCCCAGTACCGGACGCTGGTCACGCTGTGCCGGGACATTGCGCTGCGCTACCCCATCGAGCACGTCGCCGGGCACGAGCACGTCGCCCCCGGCCGCAAGCAGGACCCGGGTGCCGGATTCGACTGGGCGCAGTTGCAGCACGCGCTGGACTGGCCCCGGTGCCGGTTTCCGCCGGATGCATGTTCCGCCGTGCGCTGACTGTGCTGCAGCGCAGCGGCGGCGGCGGGTTCCGTCCAGCGAAACCCACAGACCGGATGGGGTCTATTGCAGGCCGCGAGCTTGCCTTCTGGTCGCGGCGGCGTACACTACGGGTAGTGTATTGGACCCACAGGACACACCATATATAGCGTTTGACAGACCAGAGTCCGGCGCACTACCGACGAAAGAGATCATCCATGCAAGCCGCATCCAGTACCCCGTCCACCGCCCACGCACCGACTGCCCCGAACCCTTCCCAAGCTTCCCAAGCAGGGCCGCCAGCGGCCGCAGCCGACGACCCGTTCGCGCACTACCAGATCATGCGGCGCAACGGCAGCGTCGTGCCGTTCGAGCCGCAGAAGATCGCCGTCGCCATGATGAAGGCCTTTCTCGCGGTCCACGGAACGCAGGGCGCGGCGTCGGCCAGCGTGCGCGAGATCGTCGATACCCTGACGCACAACGTCATCCGCGCGCTGATGCGCTCGCGCCCCGGCGGCGGCACCTTCCACATCGAAGACGTGCAGGACCAAGTGGAACTCGGCCTGATGCGCGGCGGGCACCACGATATCGCGCGCGCCTACGTGCTGTACCGCGAGCGCCGCGCCCAGGAGCGCGCGCGCCAGGCCGGGCCGCAGTTGGCCGCGGTGTCCGCGACCCGGCTGCACGTGCTCGACGGGGGCGTGCGCGTCGCGCTCGAGCCGGGCCGGTTGCAGGCGCTGATCGAATCGGCCTGCGTGCATCTGGGCGCCAACGTGTCGGCCGAACCCATCGCCGCCGAAACCCTGCGCAACCTGTACGACGGCGTCCCCATGGACGAGGTCTACAAGGCGGCGATTCTGGCGGCGCGCACGCTGATCGAAAAAGACCCCGGCTACAGCTACGCCACCGCGCGCCTGCTGCTGCACACCATCGTGCGCGAGGTGCTGGGCCGCGAAGTGGCGCAGGACGCCATGGGCCAGGCCTACGTCGGCTACTTTCCCGAATGCATCAAAAAGGGCGTGGACAACGGCCTGCTCGACGAGCGCCTGCTCCAGTACGACCTGCAGCGCCTGGGCGCTGCCCTCGACGCCGGGCGCGACCTGAAGTTCGACTACCTCGGCCTGCAGACCCTGTACGACCGCTACTTCCTGCACATCGAGAAGGCCCGCATCGAACTGCCGCAGACCTTTTTCATGCGTGTCGCCATGGGCCTGGCGCTGCATGAAACCGATCGCGAAGCCCGCGCCATCGCGTTCTATGAAGTGCTGTCGTCGTTCGACTTCATGTCGTCCACGCCCACGCTGTTCAACAGCGGCACGCTGCGCCCGCAGCTCTCGAGCTGCTACCTGACCACGGTGCCCGACGACCTCGACGGCATCTACGAATCGATCAAGGAAAACGCGCTGCTGTCCAAGTTCGCCGGCGGCCTGGGCAACGACTGGACGCGCGTGCGCGCGCTGGGCAGCCACATCAAGGGAACCAACGGCCAATCGCAGGGCGTGGTGCCGTTCCTCAAGGTCGTCAACGACACGGCCGTGGCCGTGAACCAGGGCGGAAAACGCAAGGGCGCGGTCTGCACCTACCTCGAAACCTGGCACCTGGACATCGAGGAATTCCTGGAACTGCGCAAGAACACCGGGGACGACCGGCGCCGCACGCACGACATGAACACGGCCAACTGGATCCCCGACCTGTTCATGCGCCGCGTGATCGAAAAGGGCCCCTGGACACTGTTCTCGCCCTCGAGCGTTCCGCAGTTGCACGAGCTCTTCGGCGCCGACTTCGAGAAGGCCTACGTCGCCTGCGAGGAAAAGGCCGCGCGCGGCGAAATCCGGCCCGCCAAGACGGTGCAGGCCAGCGACCTGTGGCGCAAGATGCTGAGCATGCTGTTCGAGACCGGCCACCCCTGGATCACCTTCAAGGACGCGTGCAACCTGCGCTCGCCCCAGCAGCACGTCGGCGTGGTGCATTCGTCGAACCTGTGCACCGAGATCACGCTCAACACCAGCGACAGCGAAACCGCCGTCTGCAACCTCGGCTCGGTGAACCTGCTGCGGCACCTCAAGGACGGCGGGATCGACCACGAGAAGCTGAAGAAAACCATCACCGTCGCCATGCGCATGCTCGACAACGTGATCGACATCAACTACTACGCCGTGCGCAAGGCGCGCGACTCGAACCTGCGCCACCGCCCCGTGGGCCTGGGTGTGATGGGCTTTCAGGACAGTCTGTACGAACTGCGCATCCCCTACGCCTCGCAAGAGGCCGTGGAATTTGCCGACCAGTCGATGGAGGCCATCTGCTACCAGGCCTACTGGGCATCGACCGAACTGGCGCGGGAACGCGGCAGATACTCCAGCTACAAAGGCTCGCTGTGGGAACGCGGCATCCTGCCCCTGGACACGTTGGACATGCTTGCCAACGCCCGCGGCGGCCACGTGGAAGTGGACCGGTCGGCGACGCTGGACTGGGACGCGCTGCGCAGGAAGATCGCGCAGGACGGCATGCGCAACGCGAACTGCGTCGCCATCGCCCCCACCGCGACCATCTCCAACATCGTCGGCGTGGACGCATCGATCGAACCCTCGTTCGGCAACCTGTCCGTAAAGTCCAACCTGTCGGGCGAATTCACCGTCATCAACGCCAGCCTGGTGCGCGACCTCGAGCGCCTGGGCCTGTGGGACGAGGTGATGATCATGGACCTGAAGCATTTCAAGGGCTCTTTGCAACCCATCGATCGCGTGCCGCAGGACATCAAGGCGCTGTACTCCACGGCCTTCGAGGTCGATCCCCAGTGGTTGGTGGAAGCCGCGGCGCGGCGCCAGAAGTGGATCGATCAGGCGCAAAGCCTGAACATCTACATGGCCGGCGCATCGGGCAGAAAGCTCGACGAGACCTACAAACTCGCCTGGGTGCGCGGTCTCAAGACCACGTACTACCTGCGCACGCAAAGCGCCACGCACGTCGAGATGAGCACCGTGAACACGCGCCAGCTCAACGCCGTTGCCTCGGGTGACGACAGCGGCGCAGCCGCTGCGCAGGATCGATCCGGCGCGCCGAAAACCGCCAGCGCAGCGGCCCTGCCCGCGACCGACATCCGGTTCTGCGTGCTCGACGACCCAGGCTGCGAAGCCTGCCAATGAGCGCGCGCAGGCATGACGCGGCCATCATCCACGGCATCGCTCCGGTGCTGTGAAGCAACAAAACCTTGCAGCACAACGCTCCAGTGCTTTTCTTTTCGCAGCACTGCTTTCATAATCCGCTCACTGGAAAATCTATGTTGACCTGGGACGAAGAAGTCAAGCCCTCAGCGCAAAATCAACAGGACGGCGGTCTGGACGACAACCGCTCGGCGGGACAGGCGCCCCCATCGCAGCAACCCGCAAGTGCCGCAGCAGCCACCGGCGCGCAGGCCGCGCCACGCCGCGTCAGGGCAGCCGACAAGCGCATCATCAACGGCCAGACCGACGTGAATCAGCTGGTGCCGTTCAAGTACAAATGGGCCTGGGAAAAATACCTGGCCTCTTGCGCCAACCACTGGATGCCGCAGGAAGTGAACATGACGCGCGACATCGCGTTGTGGAAGGACCCCCAGGGCCTGACCGACGACGAGCGCCGCATCATCAAGCGCAACCTGGGCTTCTTCGTCACCGCCGATTCGCTGGCCGCGAACAACATCGTGCTCGGCAGCTACCGCCACATCACGGCGCCCGAATGCCGCCAGTTCCTGCTGCGCCAGGCCTTCGAGGAAGCCATCCACACGCACGCCTACCAATACATCGTCGAGTCGCTGGGCCTCGACGAGAGCGAGATCTTCAACGCCTACAACGAAATCCCGTCGATCCGCGACAAGGACGCGTTCCTGATCCCCTTCATCGAGGCGATCATGGACCCCGGCTTTCGCACCGGAACGGCGCAGAACGACCAGACGCTGCTCAAGTCGCTGATCGTTTTCGCCTGCCTGATGGAAGGTCTGTTCTTCTATGTCGGCTTCACGCAGATCCTGGCCATGGGTCGCCAGAACAAGATGACCGGCGCCGCCGAGCAGTACCAGTACATCCTGCGCGACGAGTCGATGCACTGCAACTTCGGAATCGACCTGATCAACCAGATCAAGCTGGAGAATCCGCAGCTCTGGACGGCGCAGTTCAAGGCCGAGATCAAGGTCCTGTTTCTCGAAGCCGTGGAGTTGGAATACCGCTACGCAGAAGACACCATGCCGCGCGGCGTGCTGGGCATGAACGCCTCCATGTTCAAGGGCTATCTGCGCTACATCGCCAACCGCCGTGCCACGCAGATCGGCCTGGAGGTGCTGTTCCCCCACGAAGAAAACCCGTTTCCGTGGATGAGCGAAATGATCGACTTGAAGAAAGAGCGCAACTTCTTCGAGACCCGGGTGATCGAGTACCAATCAGGCGGCGCGCTGTCCTGGGACTAAGGCCTTGCGTATTTCATCGCCATGGATTTCCACACCACGCCCCGCACGGACAGCGCCGCAGAGCGCCGCCATGCGGGGCGTTCCCGTGTTCATGGGGATGACCCCATGAATCGCTTTCTGTCCACTGTAGACAGAAGGTGCTCTCTGCAAATTGAACCAAGGAGAACATGATGGCAACTGCAAAAAAACCGGCCGCGAAGAAGGCCACTCCCGCGAAGAAAGCTGTACCGGCAAAGAAGGTCGTAGCAGCGAAGAAGGCCGCACCGGCGAAGAAAGCCATGCCGGCGAAGAAGGCCGCACCGGCGAAGAAAGCGGTGCCGGCGAAGAAGGCTGCACCGGCGAAGAAAGCCGTGCCAGCGAAGAAGGCTGCACCGGCGAAGAAGGCCGTGCCAGCGAAGAAGGCTGCACCGGCGAAGAAGGCCGTGCCAGCGAAGA
>NZ_AFAL01000714.1 GCF_000193225.1 Verminephrobacter aporrectodeae subsp. tuberculatae At4
CCCAGGTCAAATTCCATGGATCGGGGGCAGATCGGGCGGCGCCGCGGCAGGGGGGGCGCCGCGGCAGTGGCTGCGCTGACGGCTGCGGCAGCCTGCGCGCGGCGCGCGGCGGCGCGGTGCCGCCACCAGCGGGGCACCATGCCCAGCACACCGACGACAATTCCCGCCGAAAAGGCTGCCAGCACCACCAGCACCAGGGGCGCGCGCCACTGGGTGCCAAAGAAGAAATGCACGGTCGCCTCTTGCTGGTTGTTCAGCGCGAAGGCGAAGAGCGTAAAGAAAATGGCTGCCTTGAGCAGCCACAGCAGGTATTTCATCGGTCTCTCCAGTGGGGCCGATTCTAAAAGCTCCGGACCGGCGCCGCCGCAGCCAAACCAGCCAGCGATGCGTTGGCGACCCCGGCGCAGCGGACGGACGCAGCCCGGGGAGCGGTCGACGCATTCCACGCACCGGTCCCTTGGAGCCCACTGCGATGGTTTTTTGCCACTGCGACACCAGGGGCCGCCCCCGCTTGCAGTGCGCAGAGAATCCAAGGAATTACAAAATCAGGAGCCATTGGATTCTGCTTAAACCAATTTACGGACCAACGACAGCAGTTACCCGGAGCTACCGGGTTGGTGAGTCATGCCGGGTGTAAATTTCAGGTGCAGGATCAGCGGGAAAGTCGAAGAATCCTTTGACATCATGAGGCAGGGACCAAAAAGGAATTGGCTATGACGAAAGCAGATTCCGGGTCCAGGTGAGTCAGACAGAAGCGCACCGTCCAATAAGGTCCGCAGACCAAGGGGCTTTGCATTGCGTTTGCTTCCATGACCGGGGAGCAATGCATCTTGCTCCATGGATCGTTTCGATTATCTGAATCATCAGCCAAGCGCATGGCGGCGGCATACGGAAATGCGCGGAGAGAATCATGAGTGCCCTCAAAGTATCAACGCGACTGATCATCGGTTTCGGCCTGCTCGCACTGCTCGGCATGGGCATTGCATCCATTGGTGCGTACAAAATGAACACGCTGGCGACCGAACTCGACGAGGTCACCACGGACCGGATGGTCAAGGTGACCCAGTTCACGGAGATGAAAGACAATCTCAATGCCATTGACCGACACACCCGCAGCATCATTATTTCTGACGATCAGGCATTTCGTGAAGGCGAGAAAAGAAATATTATCGAACTCCGTGCAGCGAATGCCAAATTGCTGGAGAAACTGGAAAATATCGTTGAACTTCCAAAGGCCCGTGAATTCCTGAAAATCATCGACGCAGGCCGTGAAGAGTACAACAAGACGGTTGATAAAACCATCGCTTCCGCAGAAAAAGGCGACAAGGCAGCCGCGGCTTCATTGTTGTTGGGGGATGTACGAACATTTCAAGAAAGATATTTCAACGCGTTGGAAGGGTCGCGCGATCTGCAAAAGGATATTGCGGACCAATTGTCCAGTAACGCCACGCAGTCATCGCACAGTTCCGTGATGTTGCTGGGGGTCCTCGCAGTGGCGATGGTCGCGATCAGTTCATTGGTGAGCTGGATCATCATCCGCGACCTTTCAAAATCACTGGGCGCCGAGCCCTCTGTACTGTCGAATATCGCCCAAAGCGTGGCAGACGGTGATTTGAGTGCCCATTTGCAGGTCAAAGCAGGGGATGCCGCCAGCGTGATGGCCGCAATGGCCCGCATGCAGACGGCATTGACCTCCGTGGTGGCGACCGTGCGCAGCGGGGCCGAAGGGGTGGCCACGGCAAGCGCAGAAATCGCGCAGGGCAATACGGATTTGTCCAGTCGAACGGAAGAGCAGGCGAGCGCACTCGAGGAAACCGCCGCGTCCATGGAGCAACTGTCGAGCACCGTGAAGCAAAACGCCGACAACACCCGGCAGGCGAATCAGCTGGCCGTCAGCGCGTCAACGGTGGCGACCCAGGGGGGCGAGGTCGTCGGCCAAGTGGTCGACACGATGAAGGTGATCAACGACAGCTCGAAGAAGATTGCCGACATCATCAGCGTGATCGATGGAATTGCCTTCCAGACCAATATCCTGGCGCTCAACGCCGCAGTGGAAGCGGCGCGTGCCGGCGAGCAGGGACGAGGCTTTGCCGTGGTCGCCAGCGAAGTGCGCAGCTTGGCACAAAGAAGCGCAGGCGCCGCCAAGGAAATCAAGACGCTCATCGACAACAGCGTGACGCAGGTCGAGCATGGCAGCACGCTGGTGAACAAGGCCGGCGTGACGATAACCGAAGTGGTCGCCGCCATCCGGCGCGTGACGGACATCATCGGGGAGGTCAGCGCTGCGAGCAACGAGCAGAGCCAAGGCGTGGCGCAGGTCGGGGAGGCCATCACGCAGATGGACCAGGTGACTCAGCAAAATGCTGCACTGGTCGAGGAAAGCGCCGCTGCTGCGAACAGCCTCAGTGCGCAGGCGCAGCAATTGCAGCAGGCGGTTTCCATATTCAGGCTCGCGACCGACAGGGGGTTCAACCCGCAACGCAAGTCCGGCGCCAATGCAACGCTGCATCCCTCGGCGCGCGCAATGGCCGCACCGTCTTCGGCGCAACTGGCGATCGGCAGTGCCTGAGCCAGGCCAAGTTGCCAAGCGGATGCGCCGCACCGTGAACGGCGTCCTTAGCGACGGCGCAGGACATGGACGTATTCCTCGCCCACGGTCTTTTGCTCCACCAGTTCATGGCCCGTCTGCCTGGAAAACGCCTGAAAATCCCTCAGCGACCCGCTGTCGGTCGCCAGCACCCTGAGCAACTGGCCGCTGGTCATGTCGGCCAGAGCCTTTTTGGCCTTGAGGATGGGCAGGGGGCAGTTCAAACCCCGGGCGTCGATTTCTTTGTCCATGGTCCTCAGTCCTTTGGCGGCAGGCTCAGCCCGCTGCGGCGCTGCGCGTTTTCTTCGGCGCTGAGAAACACCGGCTCATGCCCGCGGGTGCGCAACCAGTCCGCCAGCGCGTACCCCGTGCCTGCAGACCAGCACCTGAGGTCCGCCAGGTCATAGAGCCGGTAGTCCACCAGTTCGGGAGACAGGCGCACCCGGCCCTCGGCCACCACATGGTAGGCAATGATGACCTGGTTCATGCGCAGAAACTCGTAGGCGCCGACCAGCGTGCTGGAGCGCACATCGAGATCGGTCTCTTCCTTCACCTCGCGCGCAATGCCCTCCTGCGGTGACTCGCCGGCCTCCATGAAGCCCGTGATCAGTGCAAATACCTTGCCGGGCCACGCCGCATTGCGTGCCAGCAGCACCTTGCCGCCGACCTCGACAATGGCCGCCAGCACGGGCGTGGGATTGTTCCAATGCGTCCAGCCGCAGGCGGGGCAGCGCAGCCGCTCCTTGTCGCCACCGTCCTCGGCCAGGGTGATGGCTTGCAATGCGCTGCCGCAATGCGCGCAAAACCGGGTTTCGTAATGCATGGGCGCTTGTTTTGATGGCGAACAGTTGACTCAAATCCGGGGCGCAGCGCAGTCACGCCGGGAAGACGCCCGTCGACAGATACCGGTCGCCGCGGTCGCAGACGACGAACACGATGGTGGCATGGCTGCCGCGTGCCGCGATCTGCTGCGCCACCAAACAGGCGCCGGCCGCCGAGACCCCCGCGAAGATGCCCTCTTCGCGCGCCAGGCGGCGGCACATTTCCTCGGCATGGTCCTGGCTCACATAGAGCAGTTCGTCGACCGTGCTCGCGTCATAAATCCGGGGCAGATATTCCTGCGGCCACTTGCGGATTCCGGGAATGCGCGAGCCCTCCTCGGGTTGCACACCGATGACCTGGATCGCCGGGTTCTTTTCTTTCAGAAAGCGGGACACGCCGGTGATGGTGCCCGTGGTGCCCATGGCGCTCACGAAATGCGTGATCCGTCCACCGGTCTGCTCCCAGATCTCGGGGCCCGTGGTTTCATAGTGGATGCGCGGATTGTCGGCATTCGCGAACTGGTCCAGCACCTTGCCCTCGCCGCGCTCTTGCATGGCCTGCGCCAAGTCGCGTGCATATTCCATGCCCCCGCTCCTGGGCGTGAGCACCAGTTCGGCACCAAAGGCCTTCATGGTTTGCGCCCGCTCGATCGACAGATCCTCCGGCATCACCAGCACCATGCGATACCCCTTGATGGCCGCCGCCATCGCCAACGCGATGCCGGTGTTGCCGGAAGTCGCCTCGATCAGCGTATCGCCAGGACGGATCTCGCCGCGCTCTTGCGCACGGCGAATCATGGACAGCGCAGGCCGGTCCTTCACCGACCCCGCAGGGTTGTTCCCCTCCAACTTGCCCAGCACCACATTGCCGCGAGCGGCATTGTCCTTGGCCCCGATGCGTTGCAGCGCCACGAGCGGCGTGTGCGCCGCCGCGTCTTCGATCGTCGGATACTTCATACGCCCTACTGTGCCATAATTGCGGACTTCGCGAACCCCAGCCCGGGTGGTGAAATTGGTAGACACAGGGGACTCAGACCAAATTTGAGCCCTCTTGAAGAAATTCTTGAGGTGAAGCCCGTCAAACTCGGCGAAGGCCCTGGACGCAAAGTCCGAGCTAATACCGAGCCAAGCCCTCGAACCGAAAGGTCGGGGGAAGGTGTAGAGAGCAGACGGCGGGCACCTAAAGTCGCAAGACCATGGTGAAGGCGTGCTCCAGACCACGAACCCTCTGATCGAGGGGCGGTGAAAACCGAAGTGGTAAGAAAATCCCCCGCCGCGACGCGTGCCGGTTCGACTCCGGCCCCGGGCACCACGGTGGCGTTCCCGCGTCTGCATCAGGCGCTGGAGCGCATATGAATCAATGACTTGCGGTACATCCTGGCGGATGTGGAATGCACTGGCTGCACGCATTCTTGCACTCGACGTCCCCGAATTTCCCCCAATGGTGGCCCTCGCCAAAATCGCGCGGGGCGCTTCTGCAGCATCCAGATCGGGGTCAAGGGCTTGCGCGACAGTGCCGCCGAGCCTACCCAAGCGGGAGGCTGCAGAGCAGCCATGAATGACAAGGGGCGTGGGCTTGCTCGAACTCATTCATCGTCCGTCGACAAGAGAGCATCTTGTCGCGCTTGCTCAGCCGGAGGGCGCGGCGCACGGTTTCCGGCACCGTAGTTTGGTGGTAACTACTCAGCCCCCCCCGCCGTAGGCCATAATCCGCAACTTGATGCAACAGCTACCCGACCTCAGCACACTTAGTTCGACCCAGATGGGCACACTGGTCTTGGAGCTATGGGCGATGGTGCAGACGCTGACGGCGCAGATCAACGAACTGCAAGC
>NZ_AFAL01000713.1 GCF_000193225.1 Verminephrobacter aporrectodeae subsp. tuberculatae At4
CGTGCAGTGGCGCGCCTGGTCGCTGGCGCTGCGCGTCACACCGGCCGGGTTGTTCAACCTGGCCCCCGCTGGCGCGGTGCCGGATCTGCGGCTGGAACTGATCGAGAGCTCTGCGTTCGTGCTGGCCCGCGGGGCGCTGCGTGGCGCCAGGCCCGCGATCCGCATCGAGGGCGATGTGCAACTGGCCGCGGAAATCAACTGGCTGGTCGAGCATCTGCGCTGGGATCTGGAGGAGGACCTGGCGCGCGTGCTCGGCGACGCGCCGGCGCATGTGCTGGCGCGTTGCGCCCGCGCTGCGGCGCAGGCGCTGCGCCGCTTTGCCGGGGCGCAGGTGCCCGGGACGTTTTCCTCCAGCGTGACCATGCCCCCGGAACCGTCGGCCGGCGCTGCCGAGCGGACCGGCGCATGAAGCAGTTTCTGCGCGGGGCGACCATCCTGTGGGTGGTTTTGCGTTTTGGTCTGGACAGTCTGGTGCTCGACAGCCTGCCGCACAGGCTCTGGCTGCGGCAGCTTGCGCGCCCCCTGTCCCTGGGGCGCAGGTTCGACGCGCCGCGCGGCCAGCGCCTGCGCCAGGCGCTGGAGTGCCTGGGGCCGATCTTCGTCAAGTTTGGTCAGGTGCTTTCCACGCGGCGCGACCTGCTGCCCGCGGACATCGCCGACGAGCTGGCGCGCCTGCAGGACCGCGTCCCGCCCTTCGATCCGGAGATTGCCGTGGCCACCATCGAGCGCGCGTTTCGCCGCCCGCTGGAGCAGATCTTCACCCGGTTCGAGCGCACGCCGGTGGCCAGCGCCTCGATTGCGCAGGTGCATTTCGCCACGCTGCGCGACCGCCAGGGCGTGGAGCGCGAGGTGGCCGTGAAGGTGCTGCGCCCGGGCATGCTGCCGGTGATAGAGAAGGACCTGAGTCTGCTGCGCCTGATGGCCGGCTGGGTGGAGAGCCTGTCTGCCGACGGCCGGCGCCTGAAGCCGCGCGAGGTGGTCGCCGAGTTCGACAACTACCTGCACGACGAGCTCGACCTGGTGCGCGAAGCCGCCAACGCCGCGCAGTTGCGGCGCAACATGCAGGGCCTGGATCTGGTGCTGGTTCCCGAGATTTTCTGGGACTTCTGCCGCCCCGAGGTCATGGTCATGCAGCGCATGAACGGTGTGCCGATCAGTCAGGTCGAGCGCCTGCGCGAGGCGCGGGTGGACATCCCGAAGCTCGCGCGCGACGGCGTCACGATCTTTTTCACCCAGGTGTTTCGCGACGGCTTCTTTCACGCCGACATGCACCCGGGCAACATCCAGGTCAGCCTCGAGCCGGAGACCTTCGGGCGCTATATCTCGCTCGATTTCGGCATCGTGGGCACGCTTACCGAGTCGGACAAGGAATACCTTGCGCAGAATTTCGTGGCCTTTTTCCGCCGCGACTACAAGCGCGTCGCCGAACTGCACATCGAAAGCGGCTGGGTGCCGCCCGAGACCCGCGCGAACGACCTCGAGTCGGCGATCCGCGCCGTGTGCGAGCCGTACTTCGATCGGCCGCTCAAGGAAATCTCGCTGGGGCTGGTGCTCATGCGCCTGTTCCAGACCTCGCGCCGCTTCCATGTCGAAATCCAGCCTCAACTGGTGCTGCTGCAAAAACCCTGTTGAACATCGAGGGCCTGGGCCGGGAGCTGGATCCGGAACTGGACCTGTGGAACAGCGCCAAGCCCTTCCTCGAAAAATGGATGCGCGAGCAGATGGGGCCGCAGCGCCTGTGGCGCGAGTTGCGCGCCGAGGCGCCGCGCTACGCCAAGCTGCTGCCCGAGTTGCCGCGCCTGGTCCATGGCGTGCTGCGCCAGCGCCCGCCGGAGCAACTGGTGTTGCGCGAGCTGCTCGACGCGCAAAAGCGCACCAACCGCCTGCTGCAAAGCATCATCTATGGCGGCCTGGGTTTCGTGCTCGGCCTGCTGTGCATGCAGTTCTTCATGCGGGTGCGCGTTTTCTGAAGGCACGCAAGTTGCTCGCATGATGGGCTGTGATTTTTGTTCCGGGTTTCGTCGTCGGGGCTGCTGCCCCATGGTCCGCAGGCGCTGCGGCAGGGACGGGAGAAACGTCCGCCGCGCGTCCTGTTTTTCTTGCAACCACCCTTGGAGTTTCGGAGCACGGCCATGTTGCTGTCTTTCATCGTTCTATATCTGCTGGCCTCGATGGCCGTGGGCCTGTACGCCGCCCGGCGCGTGCACAACACGGCCGACTACGCGGTAGCCGGGCGGCACCTGCCGCTGGCCATGGTGATCGCCACTACCTTCGCCACCTGGTTTGGCTCGGAGACCGTGCTCGGCGTCTCGGCCCGCTTCGTCGACGGCGGCCTGGGCTCGGTGGTCGAAGACCCGTTTGGCGCCTCCATGTGTCTGGTGCTGGTGGGGCTCTTTTTTGCCAGCAAGCTCTACCAGAAGAACCTGATCACGCTCGGGGACTACTACCGCCAGCGCTACGGGCGGGTGATCGAGGTCTCTTGTTCGGCGATCATCATCTTCAGCTACCTGGGCTGGGTCGCGGCGCAGATCACCGCACTCGGCCTGGTTTTCAACCTGCTCACGCAGGGCGCCGTGTCCGTGCAACTGGGCATGGTCATCGGGATACTGGTGGTTCTGATCTACACCCTGTACGGCGGCATGTGGTCCGTGGCCATGACCGATTTCGTGCAGATGATCGTCATCGGCGTGGGCCTGTTGCTCATTGCCTGGTGCGCGGCCGACCTGGCGGGCGGCGCGCGCAAGGTGGTGGAATTTGCTGCGCGCGAGGGCAAGTTCCGCTTTTTCCCGGAGGGCGGGGTCAGGGAATGGACCTTCTTTTTCGCCGCCGGAATCACCATGATGCTTGGCTCCATCCCGCAGCAGGACGTGTTCCAGCGCGTGATGTCCTCGAACAGCGCGGCCACGGCGCGCAAGGGCCCGGTCATCGGCGGCCTGCTGTACCTGCTGTTCGCGTTCATTCCCATGTTCGTGGTCACGGCGGCCGTGCTGGTCATGCCCGAAACCGTGCAGGAACTGCTCAAGGAAGACCCGCAGAAGGTGCTGCCCATGCTGGTCATGGAGCGCATGCCGCTGCTGCTGCAGGTGGCGTTTTTCGGCGCCCTGCTCTCGGCCATCATGTCCACGGCCTCGGCCACGCTGCTCGCGCCCTCGACGACCTTCGTGGAAAACATCCTGCACAACCTGCGCCCCGGAATGAACGACCAGGAGACGCTCAAGGCGATGCGCATCGCGGTGCTGGTCTTTACCGGCTGCGTGCTGAGCTACGCCATCACCATGCAGGGCACGTCGATCTATGAACTGGTGTCCGGCGCCTACCAGGTGCCGCTCGTGGGGGCTTTCGTGCCGCTGGTCTTTGGCCTGTACTGGAAGCGCGCAACGACCCAGGGCGCGCTGCTGGCGGTGGCCATGGGGCTGGGTGTGTGGCTGCTGTTCGTCGCCAGCCCGATGCTGTCCGAGGCCTTTCCGCAGCAACTCGCCGGCGTGCTCGCCGCGCTCGCGGGAATGCTCGGGGGCTCGCTCGCGCCGCAATGGATAGACGACCACAAGGGCCAGGTCACCCACTACGAGGGCAGCACGGCCTGAGTGCCGGCTGGTGCGGTCGGGCAGGCGGGAATCCGGGAACAGGCCGGCCCGCCTATAATCGCGGGCTTTGCATCACCCATCCGATCGAATCCCTCGACGACGCCGACATGCCTATCTACGCCTACAAATGCGGCTCCTGCGGCCATGCCAAGGAGGTGCTGCAAAAAATCTCCGATGCACCATTGACTGACTGCCCGGCCTGCGGTGCGCCAGCCTTTGCCAAGCAGGTCACTGCGGCAGGCTTTCAGCTCAAGGGCTCTGGCTGGTACGTGACCGATTTCCGCGGTGGCGGCACGGCGCAGGCCAAGACGGACGGGAAATCGGACGAGAAGACGGATACGAAGTCGGGCGCGAAGTCCGACGCGGCAGCGCCCGCGAGCCCGGACGCTGCACCCAAAGCGGCCACGAACGCTGGCGCGGCCGGCGGCACCGGCAGCAGTGCACCCCCGGCAACGTCGGCCTGACTTGGGTGTCCGCGCATGGCCTCCCTGCGCAAATGGCTGCTGACCGGCCTGCTGGTGATCGTGCCGGGCGTCATCACGGCCGGGGTGCTCAACTGGATCGTCGGCACGCTGGACCAGACCCTGCTGATCCTGCCCGACGCCTGGCAGCCGGACAAGTTGCTGGGCTTTCACATCCCGGGCTTCGGGGTGGTGCTCACGCTGCTCATCCTGCTCATCGTGGGCGCCGTCGCGAGCAACTTTGCAGGCCGCAAATTGGTGCAATGGGGCGACGCGCTGGTGCACCGCATTCCGGTGGTGCGCTCCATCTACTCCAGCGTCAAGCAGGTCTCGGACACGCTGTTTGCCGAAAGCGGGAATGCGTTTCGCAAGGCCGTTCTCGTGCAGTGGCCGCGCGAGGGCGTCTGGACCCTGGCCTTCGTCACGGGTGCGCCCAGCGGCGAGGTGGCGGCGTATCTGTACGACGGCTTCGTCAGCGTCTACGTTCCGACCACGCCGAACCCCACCGGGGGTTACTTCGTGATGCTGCGCAGGAGCGATTGCGTCGAGCTCGACATGAGCGTGGACACCGCCCTGAAGTACATCGTTTCCATGGGCGTGGTCGCTCCGGCGGACCACGTGCCAGCGTCTTTCAGGACGCAGTGAACCCCTCTTTTGTGAAACCCTTTTGACGCGCCCCCGCGGCGCCGGAAGTTTTTGCCATGGCCATGCGTTCCCACTATTGCGGTCTCGTGACCGAGGCCCTGCTGGGCCAGACCGTTACCCTGGCGGGCTGGGTGAACCGCCGCCGCGACCACGGCGGCGTGATCTTCATCGACCTGCGCGACCGCGAAGGCCCGGTGCAGGTCGTCTGCGACCCCGACCGGGCGCAGATGTTCAGGACCGCCGAGGGCGTGCGCAACGAATTCTGCGTGCAGGTCCGGGGCCAGGTGCGCATGCGCCCCGACGGCACCACGAACGACCGGCTCAAGAGCGGCCAGATCGAGGTGCTGTGCCATGAGCTGAACGTGCTCAACCCCTCGGTCACGCCGCCGTTCCAGATCGACGAAGAAAATCTCTCGGAGACCACGCGCCTCACGCACCGCGTGCTGGATCTGCGCCGCCCCTGCATGCAAAGCAACCTGATGCTGCGCTACCGGGTGGCGATGGAGGTGCGCCGCTTCCTCGACGCCCATGGCTTCATCGACATCGAAACCCCCATGCTCACCAAGAGCACGCCCGAGGGCGCGCGCGACTACCTGGTTCCGAGCCGCGTGCACGCGGGCCAGTTCTTTGCGTTGCCCCAGTCGCCCCAGTTGTTCAAGCAGCTGCTGATGGTCGCCGGGTTCGACCGCTACTACCAGATCACCAAGTGCTTTCGCGACGAGGACCTGCGCGCCGACCGCCAGCCCGAGTTCACGCAGATCGACATCGAAACCTCGTTCCTGGACGAACAGGACATCCGCGACCTGTTCCAGGGAATGATCAAGACGGTGTTCCAGAACACGCTGAGCGTGGACCTGGGCGAGTTCCCGGTCATGAGCTACCAGGACGCCATGCACCACTATGGATCGGACAAGCCGGACCTGCGCGTGAAGCTCGCATTCACCGAGCTCACCGACGTGATGCGGGACGTTGACTTCAAGGTGTTCGCGGGCGCTGCGAGCATGCCCGGTGGCCGCGTCGCGGGCTTGCTCGTGCCGGGCGGTGCGCGCGAGTCCGGCGGCCTCTCGCGCGGCGAGATCGACGCCTACACCGAGTTCGTCAAGATCTACGGCGCCAAGGGCCTGGCCTACATCAAGGTCAACGAACGGGCCCGGGGGCGCGACGGCCTGCAGTCGCCGATCGTCAAGAACCTGCACGACGCCGCGCTCGCCGCGCTCCTGGAGCGCAGCGGCGCCCGGGACGGCGACCTGATCTTCTTCGGCGCGGACCGGGAAAAGGTCGTCAACGACGCCCTGGGCGCGCTGCGCAACAAGATCGGCCACAGCGCATTCGGCAAGGGCAATGGCCTGTTTGAAGACCGCTGGGCGCCGCTGTGGGTGGTGGACTTTCCGATGTTCGAGTTCGACGAGGAGACCCGGCGCTACACCGCGGTGCACCACCCCTTCACGGCGCCCAAGGACGGCCACGAGGACTGGATGGCCACGGCCCCCGAGAAATGCATCTCCAAGGCCTACGACATGGTGCTCAACGGCTGGGAAATGGGCGGCGGATCGGTGCGCATCCACCGCGCCGACGTGCAGCAGAAGGTATTTGACGCGCTGCGGATCACGCCCGAAGAGGCCCGCTCCAAGTTCGGCTTTCTGCTCGACGCCCTGCAGTACGGCGCGCCGCCGCATGGCGGCCTGGCCTTTGGTCTGGACCGCATCGTGAGCCTGATGACCGGCGCCGAGTCGATCCGCGACGTGATCGCCTTTCCCAAGACCCAGCGCGCGCAATGCCTGCTGACCCAGGCGCCCGGCCCGGTCGATGAAAAGCAGCTGCGCGAGTTGCATATCCGCCTGCGCAACCCCGACGCGGCCAAAGCCTGACCGGGGCAGGCCGTGCAGCGGCCCTGGAAAATCCCGGAATCGGTGCTGGTGCTCGTCCACACCCCGGCGCTCGATGTCCTGCTGATCCGCCGCACGGGGGGTGGCCGGGAGCATTGGCAGTCGGTCACCGGAAGCCGGGAGCACAGAGGCGAGCCCTTGGCACGCACGGCCCGGCGCGAAGTGGCCGAGGAAACCGGAATCGACACGCGCGCGCCCGGCTGCGTGCTGAGCGACTGGGCTTTGGAAAACGTCTACGCCATTTGGCCCGAGTGGCTGCACCGCTACGCGCCCGGCGTGTGGTGCAACCGCGAACGTGTCTTCGGTCTGTGCGTGCCCGCGGGAACGCCCGTGCAACTCAGCCCGCGCGAGCACGACGCCTTCGAGTGGCTGCCCTGGCAGCGTGCGGCGGCGCGCTGCTTTTCGGCGTCGAACGCCGAGGCCTGCCTGCTCCTGCCCCGGTTCACGGCGCGGGCCTGAGCGCCGCGCCTGCCGATGCCCACCAGCGCACGCGATGGGGGCGGACTGATCGCCATCGCGCTGTGGCTGGTGCTGCGGCCCGGTCAACGCCCGTCCGGGCAGCCTCCACCCCCCATGCCAGGAAGGTCCCATGAGCCTTCTTGAGGGGGGACTGGCCGCTCAGAACCAGAACCCTTCCCGCGGCACATCGGACGCCTGCCCGGTGATGGACAGCGGCATCTGCGCTGCGGCGCCGGAGGCGGTGACGGCACCGTTGGCCTGGCCATCGGCGTCGAACGGCCCGCCATCCTGGATCGCGAAGTCCAGCCGCAGTCGCCCGCCATCGCTTGCCATCTTGCCGCCGTAAGGGCTGCTCGCCAGATTCACCCAGATGCCGGTGCTGTCCTGCGCCCAGTACCCGTTGGCACCGATCTTCGGGTCCACGTACAGGCTGAAGGTCTCGCTGCTGCCGGTGGCATCCAGCGTGGCCTTGAAGCTCGTCAGCGCGATCGGTGTCTCCAGCGCCTGGGGCATCGGGGTCGGGGTCGCCTTTTGCACCAGGCTGGTAATGCGGACGGTGCTGTCGGCGTTGACCTTGCCTTCCTGGCTATCGGCCACCAAGGTGACCGAGGTGCTGGAACTGCTGCTTGTCGTGGCGCTGTATGAGGCGACTGCGGCCTGTGTCCTGTCCTGGACGTTGTCTCCGTTGCCGTCGCCGAGTGCGGCACCGGTGGGGCCGATGGCCTGGTTTTCCTGGGCGTCGGGCACACTGTCGCCGTCCGTATCCGGTTCCCTGTAGGGGCCTGGTGCAGGCGCGGAGGAGCCGCCAGAGGATCCACCGGATGGAGGGGGTGGGGCGGGTACAGGTCCGACAGGTGGAGGTGCGGCGGGCGCTGGCGTGTTGTTGGTCACCGCGGTAGCAGCAAAGCTGGCCGCGTCGTTGCCGGCGGCGTCCTGTATGGCGTTGGCGTCGTTGCCGGTCGTGGGGTCGGCGTAGGCGACGGTGACCGTCTGGTCGCTGGTGACCGCCGTGCTCAGCGTGAGCGTGACGGTTTTGGCTTGGGCCTCGACGGTGACGTTGGTGACGGCGTTTGCGACGCCGTTGACAAGCACCGTAAAGGCTCCGCTCGCCGGCTTGCGGCTCGCGTCCAGGTTGCCCGTGTCGCTAAAGCTGAGCACCAGCTGGTCGCCAGTGACCTTGGGACGCGAGTCGCCGGTGGTGATCAGCGCCGGGGCCGTGGTGTCCGGCCGGGTGTCCACGGTGTAGTTGGCGCTGGTGATCGTGCCGGTCGTGCTATTGCCCGCCTGGTCCCGCACACCGCTCATGTTCACGCCGATGGTGTTGCTCGCGTCGTCTACGTTGGCCCTGGGCGTGAAGGTCGCGGTCCAGGTTTTTCCGTCTGCACCAGCCGTCAGAGGACCCAGTGTGCCGTTCGCGTTCGAGAGGTCTATCCGGCTCGCATCGAAGCCGCTGACTGCCTCGTTGAAGCGGAAGCTGACGGTCGTGGTTTCGCCACTCGTCAGGCTGCTGTCGGCCAGCGTGATGCTCACATGGGGGCGCTCGGTGTCGATGTCGTAGCGGACCGTGGAGTCCGCCGTGCCCACCCCGGCGTTGCCCGCGCGGTCGGTGATTCCTGCCAGGTTCACTCTTATCTTGTTGCCCGTCGTACTGCTGGCGGAGGGGGACTCCGGGGCCGTCAGCGTGACCTCCCAGAGGGTGGTGCCGTCGCCGGTGCTGCGCAGGTTGGACAGCCTCGCGCCTCCCTCCACGCTCAGGTCGGCGGTGCTGAAGCTGTCGGGGTCGATGTCTTCGGAGAAGCGGATCGTGACGCTGGTGCTTTCGCCCAGGTGCAGTTGGTCGTCCCGGAGCGTGATCGGCTGGGTCGCCGCCAGCGTGGGGGGCTTGGTGTCGATGCTGTAGTTGGCGCTGTGGGTGAGGCCCACCCCGGCCCTTCCGGTTGCTGCGCCCCTGACCCCGGTCATGTTCACGCCGATGCTGTTG
>NZ_AFAL01000712.1 GCF_000193225.1 Verminephrobacter aporrectodeae subsp. tuberculatae At4
GCGCGATGGGCGTCTCCAGTGCCTGGGGCGTCTGGGCGGGCGCGGCCTTTTGCTCCAGGCTGGTGATGCGGGTGTTGCTGCCCAAGGGGAGCTTGCCGTCCTGGCTGTCGGCGACCAGGGTCACCGAGGTGCCGGAACCGCTGCTGGTCTTGGCGCTGAAGGAGGCGACTGCGGCCTGTGCGCTGTCCTGGGTGCCGTCGCCGTTGCCGTCGCCGGTGGAGCCCCTGGGGCCGATGGCCTGATCTTCCTGCGCGTCGGGCACGCCGTCGTTGTCCGCATTGAGCACGTCGGGTTTGGGTTCGGGCGTGCGGTTGTCCACGACCTGGTTGTGCAAGTCCGCCGCGTCGTTGCCCGCCTCGTCCTGTATCTCGCCGGTCGCCGGCTTGGTGTAGCTGAGCGTGAGCGCCTCGTCGCTGGTCACGGCGCGGCTCAGCGTCAGCGTGACGGTCTTGCCCGTGACGGCAACGCTGCTCACGCTGATGGCTGCAGCGCTGGAACTGCTTAGCGCAAAGGCCGATGCGGATGCGGTGTGGCTGGCGTCCAGCATGTTTGCATCGGTGTAGCTGAGCACCAACTGGTTGTCGTTGACCGTGGCGCTGTGGAGCAGCGGAGCCACGGTATCCCGGGTGTCCACGGAGTAGTTGGCGCTGGTGGCTTCACCCTCGCCGGGGTTGCCAGCGTTGTCGGTCACCCCGGCGAGGTCTACGTTGAGGACATTCGACGGGGCGTTGATGTTGGTCGTGGGCGTGAAGGTGGCCGTCCAGATCGTGTGCTCGGCGTTGGCCGTGAGCCGGCTCAGCGTGCCGTTGGTGCACGAGATGTCTCCGGTGTCAAAGCCGTTGACGGGTTCGCTGAAGGTGAAGGTGACGGTGGTGGTCTCGCCCGCGGTGAGCGCGCTGTCGGCGATCGTGATGGTGGCGTCGAGCTCCCTGTTGGGCTCTCGGGGCGTGGTGTCGGATGGGGTGGTATCGGCCATGGTGTCTCCGTGCTGGGCGTGCGTGGGACGGGGTGGGCCAATTCGTTATACACAGGTCTTTCTCAACGGATGTCTCCGGAAGTGAAGTGTCGTAAGTACCGCGCGCATGGCAAGCAACATCTGTAAGTTGGGGCCGCGTTGCATTGCAGCCCTCTGGCGGCGCGCGCCAGGCGGCCGGCTCCGACGTGCCGGGCCGGCAATGCGGCCCGGACCCTGGGCGGCGTGCGCAGTCCCCGGGGAAGGCCGTGAATGGTTTCTTGAATGGTCTGAACCCCTGCCAATTTGGCGGGGCTCAGCGCGGGGCGGACCCGACTCGGGGGATGGCTTGCCTCAGAGCCAGAACCCGTCCTGCGCCCCGTTCGGCGCCTGGCCCACGATGGACAGCGGCATCTGCGCTGCGGCGCCGGACGCGGTGATGCTGCCGTTGGCCTCGCCGTCGGCGTCGAACGGGCCGCCGTCGGTGATCGAGAAGTCGAGCCGCAGCCGCCCGCCTTCGTTCACCATCTTGCCGCCATAAGGGCTGCTCGCCAGGTTCACCCAGGTGGTGCCGCCGTGGTCTTGCAGCCAGTAGCCGTTGGCGCCGATTTTCGGGTCCACGTACAGGCTGAAGGTCTCGGTGCTGCCGGTGGTCTCCAGCGTGGCCTGGAAACTGGTCAGCGCGATGGGTGTCTCCAGCGCCTGGGGTGTCTCGGCGGGTGCCGTCTTTTGCTCCAGGCTGGTGATGCGGGCGTGGCTGCCGGAGGTGACCTTGCCGCCCTGGCTGTCTGCGACCAGGGTCACCGAGGTGCCGGGACTGCCGCTGATCTTGGCGCTGAAGGAGGCGACTGCGGCCTGCGCGCTGTCCGCAATGCCGTCGTCGTTGCCGTCGCCGCGGGCGGAGCCCCTGGGGCCGATGGCCTGCCTTTCCTGTGTGTCGGACACGCCGTCGCTGTCCGCATTGAGTGCGACGGGGTTTGGTTTGGCTGCGCGGGGTCTGGTTTGGGTGTGGGCGCTAACGCGGGTGTGGGCTCGGGCGTGAGGTTCTCCACGTCCTGCTTGCCGAAGCTTGGCGCGTCGTTGCTGGCCGCGTCCTGTATTACGTTGTCGCCCGCCGGCTTGGTGTAGCTGAGCGTGAGCACCTCGTCGCTGGCCACGGCGCGGCTCAGCGTGAGCGTGACGGTCTTGCCCGTGACGGCAACGCTGCGCACGCGGATGGCCACGTCATCGCTGGAACTGCTGAGCGCAAACGCCGACGCGGGCGCGGTGTGGTGGGCGTCGAGCTTGTTTTCATCGGCGTAGATGAGCTCCAACTGGTCGCCGTTGACCGTGACGTCGCCAAGCTCCGGGGGCACGGTCTCCGGTATGGGCGTGTCGTTGCTCACGGCCTCGTTGCTGAGGTTTGCCGCGTCGTTGCCGGTAGCGTCCTGCACCACGTCGTTGCCCCCGGGCTTGGTGTAGCTGACGGTCAGCCGCTCCGTGTGGGTCACGGCGCGGCCCAGTGTCAGTGTGACGGTGTTGGCTGTTGCGTTCACCACGATGCCGGTGACGGGGATGGCCGCGCCCTCGGCGCTGTTCACCGCAAAGCCCGCGCTGCCCGTGCGCGCTGCCCCTTCCAGGTTGTTTGCCTCGGTGTAGGTCAGCACCAACTGGTTGCCGTTGACCGTGGCGCTACGGAACACCGGCGGCGTGGTGTCTGCTTCCGCGGACGTGTTGTTGGCCACGGCCTGGTCGATCAAGTTCGCGGCTTCGTTGCCGGTAGCGTCCTGCACCCCAGGGCCGGTCGTCGGCTTGGTGTAGCTGACGGTCACCCTCTGACCGTGTAGCACGGGGGCTTTCAGCGTCAGCGTGACGGTCTTGGCCGTTGCATTCACCACGGCGCTGAAGACTCCGTAGGCAATGGGGGCGGTGCCGTCCGCGCCGTGGCCGCTTACCGCAAAGCCTGCATTGCCCGTGAGCGCGGCCGCGTCCAGGCTGGTGGCTTCGGTGTACGTGAGCACCAATTGGTTGCCGTTGACCGTGGCGCTGCTGAGCAGCGGGGGCGTGGTGTCGGGTGTCGTATTCACCTCCGTGGCTGCAAAGTCGGGCAGGCGGTTGCCGATTGCGTCCTGTATGCCGCTGGTGTCGCTGGGTGTGCCGTCGGTGTAGGCGACGGTCGCGGTCTGGCCAACTGTCACGGCGGTGGTCAGCGTGAGCGTGATGGTCTTGGCCGCCCCGTCCACGGCGACTGCGGTGACGGCATTCGGGGTGCCAGCGACGAGCACCGCAAAGTCCCCGGGGGCCGGTTTGCGGGCCGGGTCCGCGTGCAGGTTGCTCGCGTCGCTAAAGCGGAGCACCAACTGGTTGCCGCTGGCCGTGGGGCGCGTGGCGCCGGTGGTGATCAGCTGCGGGGCCGTGGTGTCTGGTGTCGTGGTATCGGTCGTCATGGTGTTTCAGGGATGGGTGCGGGGGACGGGGGTTGGGTGCATGGCCCTTGTGAACAGCGGGGGCTCCGGTGGGCAGAGTCTGTTTGCGGGTCTGGTTCCGGAGGCGTTGTGCTCCTGTGGCGGCGCACGCCAAGCGGCGATTTCCGATCTCCAGGCTCCCGAGGGGGTCATTACCCCGCCGGCCCCCGGAGGCACGGCGTTCAAGCCGTGCCAAGCCCCGACCAACGCTTGGGTTGAGACGATGCATGCGAAGGAGGGGTAGCCCGACATGCCGCGCATCATACGTGTTAAGTTGAAATTTTCTATCTGAAAATGTACGTTATGCGTCCATCCATCCATTCGATCGCCGGGCAGCCGCTGGAAACCCCGGCGCTGCGCAAGAGGCAGGCCATGGCCGCAGAGATCGGATCCGACTCGGGGGAGGTTGGCCTCAGGGCCAGAACCCGCTATGCGCCCCGTCCGGTGCCGGACCCACGGTGGACAGTGGCATCTGCGCTGCGGCGCCGGGCGCGGTGATGACGCCGTCCAGCGCTGCCCCGTCCGGGCTATTGGCTTCGGTGTAGCTGAGCACCAACGGGTTGCTGCTGACTCCCGCCCGGGAGGGCAGGGCGGGTCGGATGGGTTCGATCGGCTAGCGTGTTGGGATGTAATACGTATTCAGTGTAGAGGAGGTGGGTATGCGCCGGAAAATGACGATCACGCTTGATGAGGCGGTTTATGAGGGGCTTTACCGGACGGTAGGGCGGCGGAAGATGAGCCAGTTCATTGAGGACTTGCTGAGGCCGCACGTGGTGGATACGTCACTTGATGACGGCTACCGGGCGATGGCTGCCGACATGGTGCGCGAGGCCGAAGCGATGGAATGGTGCAACGCCCTTGCCGGAGATATGGCCGATGCAGCGCGGTGAAGTATGGTGGGTCGAGTTCGACCCGGCAGTTGGCAGCGAAATCCGCAAGACGCGCCCGGCGGTGATCGTGAGCAACGATGCAGCCAATCGAAATCTGGCGCGGGTGGTGGTCGTGCCGCTGACCAGCAACACGGGGCAGCAGTACCCAGGCGAAGCGGTGGTTACTGCTGGCGGCCAAAGTAGCAAGGCGATGGCTGATCAGCTCATGGCTGCCGATAAGTCGCGGCTCAAAAGCCAGATGGGTACGTTATCCAAAGCGGATAGGTTGGCCATCGAGGATGCAATCAAGGTTCACTTGGCGCTACCACGGTAGTTCCGGCGTTCCAGCCAGTGCGTGCGCATCACCTGAATGGGTGTTCTTGGGGAGGGGCATCTTCGAAGGTCGATTTATGCAACAACGCCACACACTGGGTGACCTGTGCAATGTACATACATTAAAATGGAGGCCGGCTTATACGCCAAATTGCCATTTTTTTGAAAGAGGTACACAACATGTCCAAAGAAGTTCAAATGACGTTCCGGATTGAACCGGAATTGCGTGCCGAGTTTTCCAATGCCGCTTTGCTGGAAGACCGCCCGGCCGCCCAGGTGCTGCGCGAACTCATGCGGGCCTATGTGATCGAAGCGCGCGCGCGTGCCAACAGACCGGTTAACGATGCCATTTCCCCGGCCGAAAGCCGGCGCCGCGAACAGGCCGTGAACTTCGCCCGTGCGTCCGTTGGCTTGGAAGGCTTCAAGCCTTCCGCCGAGGCAGAAGCCGGCGCGCGCCAATTCATCAAGGGTGAAATCCAACTCGCCGACCTTTTCGTCAAAGTGAAGCCCGATGCAGAACAAGCCCACAGCCGCTAAAGCGTTGACGGCCGAACTGCGGCAGCAGCTCGAAGCCGATAACACGTTCAGGCGGGTTTTTCAGCTTGAGCTGGAGCCGGTGCGCGGCAACTTCGATGCCGAGCATTTGAAGGAGGTCAACCGACGCATCTTTCAGGACTTGCCGGGCGCTGGCTTTGGTGACGTGACGCCGGGCGAATTCCGCAAGCCGGTGCCCGATGGCGTGGACTGGATGAAGCAGCGCGGCCTATCAACCGTGGGAGGTTCGTTTTACGTCGCTTACTCGCGCATGGGCGATGCCGCCACGGACCGGCTGGACAAGGTGCTTGAATCGGCCAAGCCCGACGCACTGCGCGGGTTGAAGACGTCCGAATTCACGGCACGGTTCGCCAAGATTTATGCAGAGCTGGATTATGTTCACCCGTTTAGCGACGGCAACAGCCGCACGCTTCGCACCTTCACCAAGCAGCTTGCCAAGGAAGCTGGCTATGAAGTCGATTGGGAGCGGTTCGGCCGTAGTGATGTCGGGCGCGATCTTTTGTACATCGCCCGCGACCTCATCGTGAATGGGCTGGCGAAGCCGCACGTCCAGAATGAAAGCGCCATGCGAAAAATCCTGAGCACACAGGACAGACTGGAAGGTAATCGGGCCTTGCCCGATCTACTGCGCGATGCAGTACGGCCAAGCCGTGCTGTGGCCTTCGAGCAGATGACCGAGCGGGAAGCCTTGAAAGAATATCCAGAGCTGAAAGATGCATACGAGACGATGCACACAGCAGCGGCTTATTTTGAATCGAAGATGCCGGGCAAGCCCGAGGCGCAAGAGGCCGGCATTCAGTCGGTCATGGACCACGTTCAGAGCCGCTTGAACGCCGGGGAGACGGCCGATTTCAGCCGTGGCCGAGAGCAGGAAAAGCAGGAACTCCAGACCTCACGGCAACGGCCTGAGCCAGGGCCGGAGCATGATCGATGACGCAGAAAAGAAAAAGCCAGCAGATGGGCGAATCTGCTGGCTTTCATCACCAAACCACTTGCGCATATCCCGGTGACCTGGCGCCGAACGCTATAACTCTTTTATTTTTAAGGAAAATGTCGCTTTTCCAGGTGCTAAAACTGCAATGACTGTTGCGGGTTGCGCATGAAAGTGAATCGGACAGCCTTCACTTTTCGGCCTGCCTTGGCCGCTCCCCACTGGATCAAACGGACGGTCGCATAGGCACCCTTTCTTACCGAAACGCATTGCAATGCATGGCCGCGGGCATGCCGTGGCAGTGAATCAGGCCAGAACCGCGCAGGCGCAAGCGCGGTTCTTTTCCGGATGCATGCCGATTCGGGGGCCGGCCTCAGAGCCAGAACCCGCCATGCGTCCCATCCGGCGCCTGGCCCACGATGGACAGCGGCATCTTCGCTGCGGCGCCGGGCGCGGTGATGCTGCCGTTGGCTTGGCCGTCGGCGTCGAAC
>NZ_AFAL01000711.1 GCF_000193225.1 Verminephrobacter aporrectodeae subsp. tuberculatae At4
CTGAAGCAAGCGGCGCACGAGCAGCGCGAGAGCGTCGACAGCTTGTCCGCACAGCATCTTCAAGCGCAGGCCCGCCGGATGGCCGCAGAACACCGCCTGGCCACCACCGCCGCGCGAGACAGCGCCCGGCTGGCGCTCGATGCCTTCCAGGAGCACTTTGATCCGGACCAGGAGCCCACGCTGGCGGCTGAGGCCGTCATGCTTCAGGAACAAGCCATCGCTGCGGCGCGCGAATCCGGGACGATCAACGCACAGAAGCCGTCCTTTCTGGACTGCCTCTTTGATCGGGGCGCGAACAGGCGGTGGAGGGAAGGTGCCGCACAGGCTGCCACGCGGGCGCGCACGCTCGCCGACGCTGCGGCAACTGCGAGGAAGCATCACGCGCAGGCCGAGATCCGGTGCCGCCAGTTGCTGAGGCTGACGTCCGGGTTACAAGCGGCCGAACTCTCCTGGGTCGAGGCGCAGGCCAATGCCCGCGCGCACGGTGTGCAGGATGAGTCGATCGAACTGCTTGGCCAAAACATGGCGCAGCTGGCGTCAGAGCTCGCACTCGGGCGAATCCGCCTGGAGGCGGCGAATCATGCGGCGGCGGCCCAAGCGAGCGCCCTGGAGAAGCTGATCGCAAAGAGTGAGTCGGACGCTCCAGAGCGCGCCAGCATCGGAAACTGGTTTGCCAAAAATTCCACCAGCGATGACTTCATTCGACAGGCATCAATGGCCGGGTTGGACGACGCCGAACTGCAATTGTTGAGTCCGTTCGAGGACGAGGAATTGTTGCTTCTGCGAAGAGAAGTATTTCGTCATGCGATCGAGGTTCACAAGGCCTTCGTCGCCGACGCCTGGAGCGCATTGAGACCCACACTGGGTCTGTTCATGGAGGTGCTCAAGGGGGCGCGTTCGCCCCATCTCGTGTCGAGCGGGGTGCAGGCCTTGTGGGAAGCCTTCTTTCTCGTGGTGCCCGTGGTCTCGTCGACCTTTGCGTCGTTCTCCAGGCTGTTTGCGGGCATGGGGCGAGAGAGTCTGGGGTGGCTTCTCATCGATGAAGCTGGCCAGGCACCGCCCCAGGCAGCATTGGGCGCGATCTGGCGCTCGAAGCGCGTTGTGGTGGTGGGCGACCCGCGCCAGCTCGAGCCGGTGGCAAAGCATCCGGTCGAGATGCTGGAACCCTGGCGGAGCCATTGCGCTGCCCAAAGCCTCTGGACGCCTGGAGAGTGCTCCGCACAATCGCTGGCAGACATTGGCAACCAGTACGGCACGTACCTCGCGGCCACCGGCGATTGCGAACCCACTTGGGTCGGCAGTCCGTTGCGCGTGCACCGACGTTGTTTGAACCCGATGTTCGACGTGGCCAACGAGATCGCCTACGGCGGCGTGATGGTTCACGCCGTTCAGGAAAGACGCGACGCCTGCGCGTGGCTGGGGGCGAGCTGCTGGATCGACGTTGAGAGTTCGGATGCCGAAGGCCATTGGATTCCGAAGCAGGGCGACCGGGTCATGAAGATGTTGGAGGACATGCGGGCGATGACCGGCGGGGCGATCCGCAACGCGGATGGCGCGCTGTATTTCAACGTCATCAGCCCATTCAAGGCCGTGGATTCGCGGATGCGGGACTTGCTCTACCGTGCCTACTCGGCGAATCGGTTTGAAAAAGCCGCAGACATGGCCGGAACGGTTCACACCTTCCAGGGCAAGGAAGCCGCAGTCGTCATTCTTGTGCTGGGCGGCGACCCGAACAAAGCGGGTGCCATCAGCGAGTTTGCCGGCAATGTTTCAAAGCCGAACCTGCTGAACGTGGCCGTGACCCGCGCAAAGGAGCGCATCTACGTCGTCGGTGACTTGGCGCTGTGGCGACGGCACAGCGCGCTGTACGACAAACTTGCAACGCATCTGCGGGCTGGTGGCTCGGGATTTGCTGCCTCGCTCTGAAGGCATTGCCACGCTGCAAACCAAGCCCGCTGGTCTGGCGCTACACGCAACGGGTCGCACATTGAGGCCGTGAGCCTCAACCCCGAACGCGATTCGGTCATCAAGACGCATTCGCGCGCACAGGATATTCAGCCGATGGCTGTTTGAATGAGGCGACAACTATCCTGACACGCGCCGCTCCTCAAGTGGTGGATGTGCGGTTGCGGACTCGGTGCACCCCCCTGCTCGGAATGGGGAACAGCAAGCCCGCTGTCCAGGCCCTGCGCTGTACCTTCAGAACCAGGAGCCGCCGGCCGCATCCGACGTCTGCCCCACGACGGACAACTGCATCCGCGCTGTGGCGCCGGGCGCGGTGATGACGCCGTTGGCCTGGCCGTCGGCGTCGAACTGCCCGCCATCGGTGATTTCAAAGTCCAGTCGCAGCCGCTCGCGTTCGCTGGCTACCTTGCCGCTGTAGGGTGCGCTGCTCAGGTTGATCCAGGTGCCGGTGCTGTCCTGGACCCAGTAGCCGCCCACGCCCAGCGCCGCGTCCACGTACAGGCTGAACGGCTCGCTGCTGCGGCCCGTGGCCCGTGTTGTCTCGAAGCTGAGCAGTCCGAGGGGCATCTCCATTCCCTGGGGCAACTGGGCGGGTGCGTCCTCTTGCTCCAGGCGGGTGACGCGTGCACCGCTGCTGTCCGGGTCCAGCTTGCCGTCCTGGCTGCCTGCTACCAGGGTCACGGGCTGGCTTGCTCCGGTGGGGCTGAGCACGGGGCGGGTCAATGCCACCGCCGCCTGCGTGCTGTCCGGGACGCCGTCTCCGTTGTCGTCGCTGTTCGTGTTGTCCCGGGTGTCCTTGTTCGTCAGGGGCGCGGATGTGCGGTTGTCCGCCGCAATGGCGCTATCGACTGTGGCGGTGCGGATCACCGAGGACATGGTGTCTGCTGGCGCGGGTGTGTTGTTGAGCACTGCGGTGGCCGCAAAGCTGGGTGCGTCGTTGCCTGGGGCGTCCTGTATCGCGTTGGCGTCGTTGCTGTCCGGAGAGGGGTCGGCGTAGGCGACGGTGACCGACTGGTCGCTGGTGACCGCCGTGGTCAGCGTGAGCGTGACGGTCTTGGCTTGGGGCTCGACGGTGACGTTGGTGACGGCGTTCGCGACG
>NZ_AFAL01000710.1 GCF_000193225.1 Verminephrobacter aporrectodeae subsp. tuberculatae At4
GGGGCGCACCGCCGTGGTCGAGGTGATGCTGAACACGCCGCTGATCTCCAACCTGATCTTCCGGGGCGAAGTCGCCGAGATCAAGGAGATCATGAAGAAGAACCGCAACCTCGGAATGCAGACCTTCGACCAGGCGCTGTTCGATGCGTATGAACAGAACGTGATCAGCTACGAGGACGCGCTGCGCAATGCCGACTCGGTGAACGACCTGCGCCTGCAGATCAAACTCAACAGCCAGCGCGCCAGGTCCCCCGACCTGGCCGCCGGCACCGAACACCTGGGGATCGTCTGACCCCGCTGCCCACCACCCTGCGGCGCGGTCCCTTTCCCCTTCCCCCCTTCCCATTTCTCCCCGCAACGGACCTGTATTCATGCCAAGCACCAACCCGCGCAACTACGACGCCACGCCCTCGCGCAAGACCGCCTTCCTGGGACTGGGCGTCATGGGCCATCCCATGGCCGGCCACCTGGCGTTGGCGGGCCATGCGGTCACCGTCTACAACCGCACCGCGGAAAAATCCGCAGCCTGGTGCGCCGAATACGCCGCCACCCAGACCGTGATCCATGCGCCCACGCCGCGCGCGGCGGCGGCGGGCGCGGACATCGTTTTCTGCTGCGTGGGCAACGACGACGACCTGCGCAGCGTCACCCTGGGTGCCGACGGCGCGTTTGCCGGAATGCGGCCCGGGGCGGTCTTCGTGGACCACACCACGGCGTCCGCCGAAGTCGCGCGCGCGCTCTGCGCGACGGCCCGGCAACAGGGTCTGGAGTTTCTGGACGCGCCCGTATCGGGCGGCCAGGCGGGCGCACAGAACGGCCTGCTGACGGTGATGTGCGGCGGCGACGCCGCGGCCTTCGACACCGTCCGGCCCGTGGCCATGGCTTTCTCGCGCGCCTGCACGCTGCTGGGCGCGAGCGGCTCGGGCCAGTTGGCGAAGATGGTGAACCAGATCTGCATCGCCGGGCTGGTGCAGGCCCTGTCCGAGGCCCTGGCCTTCGGTCGCAACGCCGGGCTGGACATGCAACAGGTGTTGCAAGTCATCGGCCAAGGCGCCGCGCAGAGCTGGCAGATGGACAACCGCGGCCAGACCATGGTCGACGGCCGGTTCGACTTCGGCTTTGCCGTGGACTGGATGCGCAAGGACCTGGGTCTGGTGCTCGACGAGGCCCGGCGCAATGGCTCGCGCGTCCCGGTGACGGCGCTGGTGGACCAGTTCTACGCCGACGTCCAGAAGATGGGCGGCGGCCGCCGGGACACGTCGAGCCTGATTCAGCGGCTGGGCTGATTTCCCGGCGGGGAGGGATCTCAGCTGCCGGTGGGCGCCGTGCCGTTGCCCTTGTCCACCGGCAAGGGCTGGGGCGCGATGCGCTGCAGCTCTTCTTCCGAAATGATCTCGAACACGCGCACCACCTTGCTCACGCCGCCCACGCCCCGGGTGATCTCGGTCGCGCGTTGCGCCTCGCGCGACGATACGCGGCCCATCAGGTAGACGACGCCGCGCTCGGTCACCACCTTGAAGGCATTCGCCGTGATGTCCTTGGCGTCCACGAAGCTGGCGCGCACCTTGCCCGTGGTGATGGTGTCGGTAGAGCGCTGGCCCAGCGTGCTGCCGGGCATGATGGCCAGGTCGTTCACCACCGAGCGCACGTTCTCCACCGCGGACACGATGCGTTCGGCGTTCTGGCGGTCCTGCGCGCTGGCGACCTCGCCGGTGAGCAGCGCCTGGCGGTTGAAGCTGGTGATGTTCACATGCGCGCTCTCGCCCAGGGCCTGGCGCAAGCGGCTCGCCGCGCGCAGTTCGATTCCTTCGTCTTCGATTTGCGTTCCGGTGGTGCGGCGGTCGAGCGCCATCACGCTGCCGACCACGGCGCCTCCGACGATCAACGGCGCGCAGGCCGACAGCGATGCGGCCAACGCTGCAAGGGCCAGCACGGTGCATGCGCTGCGGTGGATATGGTTCATGGTTTGCTTCATCATGGGAGAGTCTCCTGTTCACCAAGTAATTGCGTGTCCACACCGTCGCACAAACAGTGCAGCACGAGGGAATGGACTTCGCGCACGCGCGCCGCACGATCGTGCGGCACGTTGATCAATACGTCGGTCTCGCGCAGCATGGCCGCGAGCCTGCCGCCGCTGCAACCGGTCAGCAGCAGCACGCCCATGCCACGCTCCTGCGCCGCTTCGGCGGCCGTGAGCAGGTTGGCGTCGTTGCCCGTGACCGATAAGACCAGCAGCACGTCGCCCGCCTGGCCCAGGGCCCGCACCTGGCGGGCAAACTGTTGCGCCGCAGCGTTGCCGCTCGCCGCGGCGGTGAGCAGGGTGCTGTCGCAGGTCAGGGCCACGGCAGCCAGCTCGGGCCGCTCGCGCTCGAAGCCGGCGACGCAAAAGGCGGCGAATTGCTGGGCCTCGGCGGCCGATGCGCCGTTGCCGCAGGCCAGTACCTTGCCGCCGCTGGTCACGCAGGCCAGGATGGCTTGCACGGCGGCGGCGATGGGACGGCTCAGGGCTTGCGCGGCTTGGTACTTCAGGTCCGCGCTGTCGATGAAATGTTGTTGGATGCGTTGCAACTGCTCTGGCATGGCAGGCGATGATACCCGTTGCCGGTTGCGGCCGTGCGCTCAGCTGCGGCCATGCGCACTCGTCTGGCGCGCGGCGGGCGGACTCGGCGGCGCTGCGGGCAGCACGCGCAGCGCGCCTTGCGCGGCCAGCTTGTCACGCATGCGACGCGTCATGGACTGCGTGCTGGCGTCGGGCGCGGTAAACAGGAACAGCGTCGCTTGCGCGCTGGCCCAGGTGAGCTGGGTGCGCACCATGCGGCCGTGGGTCATGATCTCCACCCAGGCGCCGACCACGAAGCCGGCCAGCGGGTCCGGCGCCGGCTTTGCGCTGGCTGCTGGTGCGGCTTCCTCAACCTTAACCTCAACCAGGTGCGGTTGTTCCAACTGCCCGGTCGGGGCCACGCCCTCCATGGTTTCCAACGCCAGGTCCAGCGGATCGCCGGCCGGGCCGGGTTGCGGGCTCGCTGCTGCGGCCACGGGCGGCACGGCTGGCACCGACCCGTCGTTCGTGAACAGCGGGTGCGGGATGTCCAGGCTGAGCAGCGCTTCCTCGGCCGCTGCCGCAGCCTGCCCGGGGCCGCGGCCAGGGCTACCGGGGCCAGGCACCGGATGGCCGCCGCCAGCGCCGCCGCGCACACTGTCCGACGGCGTTGCGATGAGCATGTAGCTCACGGGTTGCACGCCCTGTTGGGACAGGCTCCGGGCGACTTTTTGGTATTCCTCGGCGAGCAGCCTGCCGAGCGGGGGGCACATCTGCTGGATCCATATCTGGCGGACTTCGCCGGACACGCCGGTCGCGTCCACCACCTGCTGCAGGGCGCGGATGTAGTTTTCCGGCCGCAGCGGATTGCGCTCGGGCTGCACACTGTGCAGGCCCTGCGCCGAACTGATCAGCGTGTCGAGCTCGCTGAGCTCCTCGTCGGTGGCGCGCAGGACGGATTGCCGGGCCTTGGAAAACTCCACCTGCGCCTGTATGACGTCCTCGCCCACGAGGGAGAGCTCGTCCAGGTCCGGCGCGCTGTCTTCGACCGCCGTCCGGTTCTTCGCGCCGGACGGGTTCTGGGCGCAGATTTCCGCCAGGGCCCGGGGGTAGCCCCCGACCAGGGCGGCCTCGTGCCGGTTCAGCAGGCGCAGGCTGTCATCGAGCAGGTCGCGTTGGCGGATATCGCGGTTCTGGGGCGCGTCGGCCGCCAGGACCTCTTGCGCGACCCTGAGCAGCTCCCGCACCAGGGCATCGCTCGCGCGCATGGCGTCGGCAATGCAGGCTTGGAAAGCGCTCATCGGACGCGTCGCAGTCTGGAACATAGGGGGCCCCAAGGATATCGGGAGCCACCCACCCATGGCAAGACCATCCCGGGGCTTTTTCCATTTCCCATGGCGCTGCGCCCCTGCCCACGCGGCGCATGCAACGGGCCTGGGGCTCTCCTGCGGAAGGAGTTACCCCAGGGCCTTGAAGCGCATGCGCCGGGGCTTTGCGCCCTCTTCGCCCAGGCGTTTCTTCTTGTCCGCCTCGTACTCCTGGTAATTGCCGTTGAAGAAGGTCCACTGGCTGTCGCCTTCGGCGGCCAGGATGTGCGTGGCGATGCGGTCGAGGAACCAGCGGTCGTGGCTGATGACCAGCACGCTGCCGGCGTATTCGAGCAGCGCGTCTTCGAGCGCGCGCAGGGTTTCCACGTCCAGGTCGTTCGAGGGCTCGTCGAGCAGCAGCACGTTGCCGCCCGCGATCAGCGTCTTCGCCAGGTGCAGGCGCCCGCGTTCGCCGCCCGAGAGCAGGCCGACCTTTTTCTGCTGGTCTGCGCCGTTGAAGTTGAACCGGCCTGCGTAGGCGCGGCTGGCCAGGGTGAACTTGCCGATGTTGATCATGTCCAGGCCGCCCGAGATGTCTTCCCAGACGGTCTTGTCGTTCGACAGCGCGTCGCGGTGCTGATCGACAAAGGCCATCTTCACCGTGGAGCCGATGACGACGCTGCCGCTGTCGGGCTGCTCGCGGCCCGCGATGAGCTTGAACAGCGTGGACTTGCCGGCCCCGTTCGGGCCGATGATTCCGACGATGGCGCCGGCGGGGATGCTCATGGACAGCTCGTCGATGAGCACGCGCTCGCCAAACGACTTGCTGACCTTGTGGAACTCGATCACCTGCGAGCCCAGGCGCTCGGCCACGGGGATGAAGATTTCCTGCGTTTCGTTGCGCTTTTGGTATTCGTGGTCGCTCAGCTCCTCGAAGCGGGCGATGCGCGCCTTGCTCTTGGCCTGGCGGCCCTTGGCGTTCTGGCGCACCCATTCCAGCTCCTTTTTCAGGGCCTTGGCGCGGGCCTCCTCGCCCTTTTGTTCGGACTCCAGGCGCGCCTGCTTTTGCTCCAGCCAACTGCTGTAGTTGCCCTTGTACGGGTGGCCGTGGCCCCGGTCGAGCTCCAGAATCCACTCGGCGGCGTTGTCCAGGAAGTAGCGGTCGTGGGTGATGGCCACCACGGTGCCGGGGAAGCGGTGCAGGAACTGCTCCAGCCAGTCTACCGATTCCGCGTCCAGGTGGTTCGTGGGTTCGTCGAGCAGCAGCATGTCGGGCTTGGACAGCAGCAGGCGGCATAGCGCGACGCGGCGCTTTTCACCGCCCGAGAGCACGCCCACCCGGGCGTCCCAGGGGGGCAGGCGCAGCGCGTCGGCGGCGATTTCGAGCTGGTGCTCGGAATCGGTTCCGGCGCTGGCGATGACGGCCTCCAGGCGCGCCTGCTCGGCGGCCAGCGCGTCGAAGTCGGCGTCGGGCTCGGCGTAGGCGGCGTACACCGCTTCGAGTTTGGCCTTCGCGGCAAACACTTCGCCCAGCGCTTCCTGCACGCTCTCGCGCACGCTGTGCCCGGGGTCGAGTTGCGGCTCCTGGGGCAGGTAGCCAATCCGGATCCCGGGCATGGGGATGGCTTCGCCCTCGATCTCCTTGTCCACGCCGGCCATGATTTTGAGCAGGGTCGATTTGCCCGATCCGTTCAGGCCGAGCACGCCGATCTTGGCGCCGGGAAAGAAGCTCAGCGAGATGTCCTTGAGGATCTGCCGCTTGGGCGGCACGGTCTTGGAGACACGATTCATCGAATAAACGTATTGGGCCATGGGGGTCTCGTTGCAAAAATGGGCGGCAAATCGCGCGTGCAAACTGCGCGTGCAAACCCGCAATTATCGGACCATGCGACAATACGCATCTGCGGCGGGCTCCAGTTGCCTGTCGCATCAGCACGCTGCTGGGGACCAAGGAAGCAGATTCCGGGCTCCCACCAAAACCCCATCGACCTGAGACTGGCTCGTCAACCCACCGGTTGTCACGACAGGCCGATACCCGGCGTCCCGGACGGGCGCATCCAAAACCATGACATTCGACGAACTGAACCTGGCTCCCGCCATCCTCAAGGCCGTACACGAAACCGGCTACGAAACCCCCACCCCCATACAAGCGCAGGCCATCCCTGCCGTTCTGCAGGGCCACGACCTTCTGGCCGGTGCGCAGACCGGCACCGGCAAGACCGCCGCGTTCACCCTGCCCATACTGCACCGCCTGTCGCTGAGCACCGCGCCGCGCAACAAGTTTGGCGGCAAGGGGATCCGCGCCCTGGTGCTGACCCCCACGCGCGAGCTCGCCGCGCAGGTCGAGGAATCCGTGCGCGAGTACGGCAAGTACCTGGACATCGACTCCACCGTGGTCTTCGGCGGCGTGGGGATGAACCCCCAGATCGAGCGCATGAAGCGCGGGGTGGACATCTTGGTCGCCACCCCCGGCCGCCTGCTGGACTTGCAGCAGCAGGGCTTCGTGGACCTGTCTGCCGTGCAGGTGCTGGTGCTCGACGAGGCGGACCGCATGCTCGACATGGGCTTCATCCACGACGTGAAGAAGCTGCTCGCGCTGGTGCCCCGGCAGCGGCAGAGCCTGCTGTTCTCGGCCACCTTCAGCGACGAGATCCGCGAGCTGGCCAGCGGCCTGCTGAAGGACCCGCAAAGCATTCAGGTCACGCCGCGCAACACCACCGTGCAGCGCATCGCGCAGGTGATCCACCCCGTGGGCCGGGGCAGGAAGAAGCAGGTGCTGCTGCACATCATCGAGCAGAACCAGTGGAGCCAGGTGCTGGTGTTCACGCGCACCAAGTTCGGCGCGAACAACGTCGCCGAATTCCTGAGCAAGAACGGCGTGCAGGCCATGGCCCTGCACGGCAACAAGAGCCAGGGCGCGCGCACCCAGGCGCTCTCCGGCTTCAAGAGCGGCACGCTGCGCGCGCTGGTGGCCACGGACATCGCGGCGCGCGGGATCGACATCGACGAGTTGCCGCACGTCGTGAACTATGAAATCCCCAACCTCCCGGAAGACTACGTGCACCGCATCGGCCGCACGGGCCGCGCCGGCGCCACGGGCCAGGCAGTGAGCCTGGTCTGCATGGACGAGGAGGGCTTCATGATGGCCATCGAGCGCTTTACCGGGCAGCAGATTCCCGTGCAGCTCATCGAGGGCTTTGGCCCCGAGCCGGGCGAGAAGGCCGAGCCGATTGCCATGGGTCGCCAGACCATCTGGGGCGGCGCGGGCCGGCCACCGAGCCGCGAGGTGATGCAGGCCGCGGCCAAGGCGGCGCGCAGCGAAATGCTCGAACGCATGCGCAACAACAAGACGGACCAGGGGGCTGACCAGGGCGAGCGCCGCCCGCGCCAGGCCGCCGGCGCTGCGAACCGTGGCGGGGGTGGGGGTGGCGGTGGCGCGGTGCGCGCAGCGGCGCC
>NZ_AFAL01000709.1 GCF_000193225.1 Verminephrobacter aporrectodeae subsp. tuberculatae At4
GAGGGTCGTGTCCGAATCCAGCGCCGCCTTCACCTTGGCGCGCGCCTCGGCGGGGTCGTTGCCCGTGGGCAGCACCTTGGACTTTCCGGCAAAGCCGTCCGCAAAGCCCTTGCAGCGCTGGTCCAGCGAGACGTTGCCCACCTCCTGGTTCACGCAGATGCCATTCTTTCCGCCCATGGCCTTGAGTTTCTCGCCGGCAACGCGGCCCGCCTCGTATTCCGATTGGCCGACGTGCAGCAGGGCCCCGAGCTTCTTGGAAAACTCCTGCCCGGAGTTGATCGTGATCACCGGGATTCCGGCCTTCACCGCGCGCTGGATCGCCGGGCCCAGGGCCGATGCGTCGGGCAGGGACACCACGAGGCCGTCGGGTTTCTGGTTCACTGCGGCGTCGATGAGCCGGCTCATCGCGACCATGTCAAAGCTCTCGGGCGCGCGGTAGCTGACCTTGATTCCCGCGTCCTTGGCCGCGGCTTCGACGCCGTTTTTCACGACCGACCAGAACGCGTCGTTCGCCTGGCCGTGCGTCACGACGGCGATGTTCTGCGCGTGCGCGGCGCCGGACGCCAGGGCCACCAAGGCCGTTGCAGCCAGCGCCGTCACGGCCATCTTGCGGGTGAATTTCATGTTTGCTCCTTGGATTGTTTGCGTAAAAAAAACCGCTCTTGCGCGCGCTGCTGCAACCGGGCCCTCAGCGCGATGCCAACTCCATGATGCGCACCTGGTCCGCGTCCTTGCGCTCGACGATTCCGGTCATCCGGCCCTCGTGCATGACCAGGATGCGGTCGCACATGCCGAGCACTTCGGGCAGCTCCGACGAGATCATCAAAATGGCCACGCCCTCGGCCGCGAGCCGGGTCACGAGGCGGTGGATTTCGGCCTTCGCGCCCACGTCGATGCCGCGCGTCGGTTCGTCGAGGATCAGGATCCGGGGCCGGGTCAGCAGCCAGCGGCCGATGAGCACCTTCTGCTGGTTTCCGCCCGAGAGGTTCTGTATGGTTTCGTGCAGCCCCGGTGCCTTCACGCGCAGCGTGCGCAGCATGTCCTCGCAGCCCCGGCGCAGCAGCCTCTGCTGCACGAAGTTGCACTTCACGTAGCGCGCGCGCAGCACCGCCGCTTCCAGGTTCGCGAGCAGGTCGAGGATCAGAAAGCAGCCGCTCTCCTTGCGGTCCTCGGTGAGAAAGGCCATTCCCTGCCGCATCGCCTGCGCGGGCGTGGCGATGCGCACCGGCCGGCCGTCGATGCGGATCTCGCCCGAGGTCGCCGGAACCACGCCGAACAGCGCCTCGGCGACGTTCGAGCGGCCCGAGCCGACCAGTCCGGCGAGACCGAGGAATTCGCCGGCGCGCAGGTCGAAGCTCACGTCGCGGAAAACGCCCTCCACGGCCAGGTTGCGCACGGACAGAACGACCTCGCCGATCGGCAACTCCTCCTTGGGGAACAGCTGCGCGATCTCGCGCCCGACCATCATGCGGATGATCTCGTCGCGCGTGACGTCGCAGGCGGCGTGCGTGCCGATGTAGCGGCCGTCGCGGAACACCGAGAACTCGTCGGCGATCTCGAACAGCTCGCTCATCTTGTGCGTGATGTAGACGATTCCCTTGCCCTGCGCGCGCAGCTGGCGAATGATGCCGAACAGGTGATCGACCTCCTTGTCGGTCAGCGCCGAGGTGGGTTCGTCCATGATCAGCACGTCGGAGTCGAACGACACCGCCTTCGCGATCTCGACCATCTGGCGGCTCGCCACCGTGAGGCTGCGCACCTCGGCCTCGGGGTCCACGTCGATCGCCAGGCGCTCGAACAGCGCCTGCGTGCGCCGGCGCAGCGCGCCGTGGTCGATCAGGCCGAAGCGGTTCTTCGGCTCGCGCTGGATCCAGATGTTCTCCGCCACCGTCATATAGGGCATCAGGTTCAGTTCCTGATGGATCATCGCGATGCCCTGATTGAGCGCGTCCAGCGGGCTGCCCAGCGTCACCGGCTGGCCCTTGACGCGGATCTCGCCCCGGTCCGGCGCGTGCACGCCGGCAAGAATCTTCATCAGCGTCGATTTGCCCGCGCCGTTCTCGCCCAGCAGCGCGTGCACGCTGCCCGGGCGCAGGCGGAACTGCACGTCGTCGAGCGCGCGCACGCCGGGAAAGGACTTGCCCACCCCGCGCACTTCGAGCAGGTAGTCGGGTGCGGCCGGTCGTTCGCCCCCGGCGGGGGACGCTGGCCGATCCATCAGGACGCTGGACATGGAAGGACTCTCCTCGCAAACCATTCGCAATGGGCCGGGTAGTGCACGCGCCGACCCGTCGGCCGTGCACGCCCGGACGACCCTTAGTTCTTGCCCGCGTATTGGGCCAGGTTCGCGGGCGTGACGAGCTCGAACGGCACGTTCACGAAACGCTCCACGCTCTGCTTTTTCGCCAGCCGGATGGCCGCGTCGATCGCGCCCGCACCCTGCCCGGCGGCGTTCTGGAAGACCGTGACCTTCAAATCCCCGGCCTTCATCGACGCCAGCGCGTCGGGCGTTGCGTCTATGCCCGCAACGATGGTCTGGGGCGTCCATTTCTTGGTCGCCTTGAGCGCGTTGATCGCGCCGATGGCCATCTCGTCGTTGTTCGAGACGATGGCGTCGAACTTCAGGCCCGAGCTCAGCCAGTTGGTCGTGATGTCCTGGCCCTGGGTGCGGCTCCACTTGCCCTCGCGCTTGTCGATGATCTTCATGGCGGCGCATTCATGCGTCGCGAGCAGGTCTTCGACCGCCTTGGTGCGCGTGCGCGCCGCCTCGTTCGAGAGGTCGCCAAGCAGCATCAGGATGCTGCCCTTGCCGCCGAGCAGCTTGCACACCTGCTGCGCCTGCAAGCGGCCCGACACCGTCTCGTCGGACGCGACCACGACCACGCCCGCGGGCAGCTTCTCGAAGTCCACCGGCTTGCGGTTCACGTAGACCAGGGGGATCTTCGCGTCGAGCGCCATGCGGGTCATCTTGGGCGTGGCGTCGGTGTCCACGACGTTGACGATGATCGCCTCGACCTTCTGCGCGATCATGTTCTGGATCTGGCTCAGCTGCTTGCCGACGTCGCCGCCGGCGTCCTCGATCTGCACGCTGGCGCCGGCCTTCTTGGCCGCGTCGGAGATACCGGTGCGCAGGATGGTCAGGAAGGTGTCGTCGAACTGCGCCATGGTCACGCCGATCTTTTGCGCGCAGACCAGCGGTGAAGCCAGCAGGGTGGCGGCCGCCGTCGCGGCCAGGAACAGTTTTTTCATCCCGATGTCTCCTCTGATGGGTATGGGTGCCGGGCGCCCGGATCGGCCGGATCGGACAGGCGCCAGCAGGATGCCAGTGTAGTTTTGCAGCGCCGGTTTTTAGAAAATATTTTCTAAGTGATTTCACCTAGGGAATTTTATTTCCAGCCTGGCTAGACTCCGCTCGCCTGCCACGAGAGCGCGGCAGGGGGTCGCCCCGGCACGCCCGCGGGGAAACGACCGCCACTCCATCCACATCGCCGCCGACAACGGGCAACGGGCCTGAGAACTGACACTGACATGAGCGTCCTGAAATTTCCAAGTGGTCGCCGCATCGACCTGGCCTGCCTGGGCCGGGTGGCCGTGGACCTCTACGCGCAGCAATTCGGCAGCCCGCTCGAAGACGCGCGCAGCTTCCAGATGTACCTCGGCGGTTCGTCCGGGAACCTGGCCTTCGGCGTCGCCCGGCTGGGGCTGAGGACGGCGATGATCTCGCGCGTCGGCGACGAGCAGATGGGCCACTTCCTGCGCCAGACGCTGGAGCGCGAGGGCTGCGACACCAGCCAGTTGCAGACCGACCCCGAGCGCCTGACCGCGCTGGTGCTGCTCGGCCTCAAGGACCGCGACAGCTTCCCGCTGCTCTTCATGCGCGAGAACTGCGCCGACATGGCGCTGCGCGCCGACGCGATCGACGCGGACTTCATCGCCGGCTGCCGCGCGCTGTCCATTACCGGCACGCACCTGTCCACCCCGACCACCCGCGCGGCGGCGTTGACGGCGCTCGGCCACGCACGCACGCATGGCCTGGTGCGCGTGCTGGACATCGACTACCGGCCCGTGCTGTGGGGCCTGACGCCGCGCGGCGCGGGCGCGAACCGCTACGTTCCCGACGCCAGCGTCACGCAGCAGTTGCAGGAGGTGCTCGGCGAATTCGACCTGCTCGTCGGCACCGAGGAGGAGTTCCTGATCGCCGGCGGCGTGCCGCACGCGCTCATGGCCTCGCTGCAAGCGGTGCGCCAGCACAGCCAGGCGGTGCTCGTCGTCAAGCGCGGCGCGCTGGGCTGCTGCGTCATCGAGGGCGCGCTGCCCGCGCGCATCGAGGACGCGCCAAGCTACCCCGGCGAGCGCGTCGAGGTGCTGAACGTCCTCGGCGCGGGCGACGCCTTTCTCTCGGGGCTGCTCACGGGCCTGCTCCAGGGCCGGGACTGGGCCGAGTCCACGCGCCTCGCCAACGCCTGCGGCGCGATCGTGGTCTCGCGCCACGCCTGCTCGGCGTCCATGCCCACGCCGGCCGAGCTGGCGCACTGGTTCGGTGGTCAGCGCCATCCCCGGGTGGACGCCGACCGGCAACTCGCGCACCTGCACCGCGTGAGCGTCACGCGCCGGCGCTGGGACGATCTGTGCGTGATGGCCTTCGACCACCGCAGCCAGTTCTACGATCTGGCGCACACCGCCGGCGCCGACGAGGCGCGCATCAATCCGCTCAAGCTGCTGCTGCTGCGCGCCGCCGAGCAGGTGGAGCGCAGCCACCGCTTGCAGGGCCGCGTCGGGGTGCTGATCGACGGCGGCGCCTACGGCTGCGACGCGCTGGCGCAGGCCACCGGGCGCGGCTGGTGGGTCGGCCGGCCGGTGGAACTGCCGGGTTCGCGCCCGCTGCGCTTCGACGGCACGCGCTCGCTGGGGTCGGCGCTGGTGCACTGGCCCACCGAGCAGGTCGCCAAGTGCCTGGTGCACTACCACCCGGACGACCCCGTGGACCTGCGCCTGGAACAGGAGCAGACCCTGCTCGAACTCTGGGAGGCGACGCGCGCGAGCGGCAACGAACTGCTGATCGAGCTGATCCCGCCGCGCCTGCAAACGCCGGCCACGCCGGCAGCGCAGACGGACGGCGCGGACGAGGTGCTGCTGCGCGCCGTCAAGCGCCTGTACAACCTGGGACTCCGGCCCGAGTGGTGGAAGCTCGCGCCGATGCGCCCCGATGGCTGGTCGCAGCTCGCGGCGCTGATCGCCGAGCGCGACCCGTATTGCCGCGGCGCGGTGATCCTGGGCCTGAACCAGCCGCTGGAGTATCTGGCCGAGAGCTTTCGCTGCGCGGACAACCCGATCGTCAAGGGCTTCATGGTCGGGCGTACCCTGTGGGCCGAGGCCGCGCTCGAATGGCTGCGCGGCCGGATCGGCGACCAGGCCCTGATCGACGCGGTCGCCGGCAACTTTGCCCGGCTGGTGGACGCCTGGCAGGGGCGCAGCCTGCACGGCCCGACCGGGACGCCGAGCCCGCAATGACGACGACAACGACGACGATGATCATGACGATGGAGCCGACCGCAATGACGATGCAAACCGCCCAGGCCAGCGTGCGCCTGACCGTGGGCCAGGCGCTGGTGCGCTACCTGGCCGCGCTGCAGGCCGAGGTCACCGGGCCCGACGGCGAGACCGAAATCCTGCCCTACTGCGCGGGCGTGTTCGCGATCTTCGGCCACGGCAACGTGACCGGCCTGGGCGCGGCGCTGGAGGCCGAAAAGGACCGCTTGCCGACGCTGCGCGCGCACAGCGAGCAGGGCATGGCGAACGCTGCCGTGGCCTTCGCGAAGGCCCACTTCCGCCAGCGCATCATGGCCGTGACCTCGAGCATCGGCCCGGGCGCGACGAATATGCTGACCTCCGCGGCGCTGGCGCACGTGGCGCGGCTGCCGCTGCTGCTGCTGCCCGGCGATGTCTTCGTCTCGCGCCTGCCCGACCCCGTGCTGCAACAGTTGGAGAGCTTCGAGCAGGGCGAGCTCAGCGTCAACGACTGCTTTCGCCCGGTGACGCGCTACTTCGACCGCATCACGGCGCCCGAGCAACTGCTCGTGGCCCTGCCGCGCGCCATACAGGTCATGACCGACCCCGCGCAATGCGGCCCGGTGTGCCTGGCGCTGCCGCAGGACGTACAGACCTTCGCCTGCGACTGGCCCCTGGACTTCTTCCAACCGGCGCGCATCCGCCTGCGCCGCCCGCCGGCAGACGCCGTGGAACTGGCCGCGGCCGGCGCGCTGCTCAGATCGGCAAAGAGGCCGCTGATCGTCGCCGGCGGCGGCGTGCTCTACAGCCAGGCCTGGGACGCGCTGCGCGCCTTTGCGCAAACGCACGGCGTCCCGGTGGCCGAATCGCAGGCCGGCAAGGGCAGCCTCGCCTGGGACCTGCCGCTGAACCTGGGCGCGATCGGCGTCACCGGCTCGCCCGCAGCGAACCGCGCCGCCGGGGAGTGCGACCTGGTCCTTGCCGTCGGCACGCGCCTGCAGGACTTCACGACCGGATCGCACGCGCTGTACGCGCGGGCCCGGCTACTGAGCCTGAACGTCCAGCCCCTGGACGCCGGCAAGAAGCGCGGCCAGCAGCTCGTGGCCGACGCGCGCACCGGCCTGGAGCAGCTCTCGGCGGAACTCGCCGGGTGGCGCGCCGACCCGGACTGGACCGCCGGCTGCCGCGAGCAGGCCGCCGCCTGGGTCGCGCGCGTGACGCAGCTGACCACCCGCCCCCCGGAAAACGCGCTGCCCTACGAGGCCGAGGTCATCGGCGCGGTGCGCGAATCCGCCGCCGACGCGGGGCTCGACAGCGCGCGCAACGACATCGTCGTGTGCGCCGCGGGTACGCTGCCCGCCGAACTGCACAAGCTCTGGCGCAGCGCATTGCCGGGCAACTACCACATGGACTACGCCTATTCGTGCATGGGCTACGAGGTCGCCGGCGGCCTGGGCGTGAAGCTGGCGCGGCCCGAGCGCGAGGTCATCGTGATCGTCGGCGACGGCTCGTACATGATGCTCAACTCCGAGCTCGCGACCTCGGTGCTGCTCGGGCGCAAGATCATCGTCGTGCTCCTGGACAACCGCGGCTTTGGCTGCATCGAGCGGCTGCAAACCCGGACCGGCGGTGCGAGCTTCAACAACCTGCTCGACGCCTGCGTACCCGAGGGCGGAACGCGTTCGGCGATCGACTACGCGCTGCATGGCCGCGCGCTCGGCGCCGACGCCGTGCACGTGCGCAGCGTCGAGGAACTGCGCCGCGAAATGCGCCGCGCCCGGGCGGCGACGCAGAGCCAGCTGCTGGTGATCGACACCACGCACCAGCGCACGACCGACGACGGCGGCGCGTGGTGGGAGGTGGCCGTGCCGCAGGTCTCCCCCCGCCCCGGGGTGGCCGCCGCGCAGCGCGACTACCTCGAAGCCAAGACCCGGCAGCGCCGCTGAGCGCCGGCCCCGAACCACCCGACCCGACCCATACCACCATGACGACCTGGAACGTCCGCATCGGCATCAATCCGCTGTCCTGGATGAACGACGACCTGCCGCAGCTCGGCGGCGAGACCGCGCTCGAGACCGCGCTCGCCGAAGGCGCGCAGATCGGCTACGCCGGCTTCGAGCTGGGCCACAAGTTTCCCGGCGACGGCCCCGCCTTGCAAGCCAAGCTCGCCGAGTTCGGCCTGGTCTGCGTCTCGGGCTGGTACAGCGGCATGCTCGCCGAGCCCGCGCCCGGCCAGAGCGACGCGCAGGCCGTGGCCGCCGAGATCGAGCGCTGTGAGGCGCATATGCGCAAGCTGCAACACAACGCGGTGCAGGTGGTGGTCTACGGCGAATGCGCCGCGACCATCCAGGGCCAGATCGACACACCGCTGTCCCGGCGCCCGCGCTTTGCCGACGCCGCCGCGTGGCAGCGCTACGCCGCGCGCCTGAACGCCTTTGGCGCACACCTGCTGGCCCGCTACGGAATCCGGCTCGCGTACCACCACCACATGGGCGCCTACGTCGAGTCGCCCGCCGACATCGACCAGCTGATGGCGCTGACCGACCCGCAAAGCGTCTTCCTGCTCTTCGACACCGGCCACGCCTTCTTCGGCGGCGCCGCCGACCCGGTGGCGCTGCTCGGAAGGCACGTGGCCCGCGTGGCGCACGTGCACTGCAAGGACGTGCGCGCGCAGATCGTCGCGCAGGCGCGCAGCAGCGGCTGGAGCTTTCTCGACGCCGTCGTCAACGGCGCCTTCACCGTTCCGGGCGACGGCGCCCTGGGCTGGGAGCCCCTGCTGCGCGTTCTCCGGGACGCCGGCTACGCGGGCTGGCTCGTCGTCGAGGCCGAGCAGGACCCCGCCGTCGCGCCCAGCCAGCCATACGCGCGCAAAGGCTACGACACGCTGCGCGCGCTGGTCGATCAGTTGGGCCGCTAAGTACACCCCCCCCCGCGAGGAGAACACCCCGATGCCGATTTCCCCCCTGCTGATCAAGGCCGCGCCCGGGCGCGAGATATGCTGCGTCACGCCGGCGTCTGCCGGTTGGCAGCACGTGGGCTTTCGCGCGCTGCGCCTCGGCGCCGGCGAGCACGAGAGCCTGGAGACGGGAGCGCGCGAGCTGTGCGTGGTGGTGCTCACCGGAAGCGTCGACGTGCAGGTCGGCGGGCAGCGCTTTGCAGGACTCGGCAAGCGCGACAGCGTTTTCGAGGAAATCTCGCCCGACGCGCTGTACCTGCCCGGCGGCCAGCGGCTGACGATCACGGCCACGCGCGCCGCCGAGGTCGCCCTGTGCAGCGCGCCCTGCGTCGAAGGCAAGCGGCCCGTGTGCCGCATCGACGGCGCGGGAATGCGCCGCAGCACCCGCGGGGCGGGCAGCAACGCACGCCATGTCTGCGACATCCTCATGGGCGACAACCCGGCGGCCGAACGGCTGCTGGTGGTCGAGGTCATCACCCCCGCGGGCCACTCCAGCAGCTACCCGCCGCACAAGCACGACCGCGACGCAGCGCCCGACGAAACCCTGCTCGAAGAGACCTACTACCACCGGCTCGACCCGCCGCAGGGCTTTGCGTTCCAGCGCGTCTACACCGACGACCGGAGCCTGGACGAGGCCTGCGCCGTGGAGAACCACGACGTGGTCCTGGTGCCGCGCGGCTACCACCCGGTGGTGGCCCCGCACGGCTACCGGCTGTACTACCTGAACGTGATGGCCGGCCCGGGTCGCACCTGGGTCTTTCGCAACGACCCGGCGCACGAATGGATGCTGCACCCGGCAGCCAGCGGCCCAGCGCAGAAGACCCGGCCGTGAGCACCCCGGCACGGATGCTCTCCCCGGTGCGTTTCACAGATCCGGAATCAGGCGCTTGCCCAACGAGAAGACCTCGTCGCGCGCGTATCCCAGTTGCGCATAGAAGCCGAGCACCCGGGAATTGTTGCTGCGCACCAGCACGTTGATCTTCGCGCAGCCGAGCGCCAGCAAGCGCTGTTCCACTTCGGCCATCAGGCGCCGCCCGACGGACAGGCCTTGCACGCCGGGGGCCACGGCCAAGTAGTAGACGGACCCGCGGTGCCCGTCATAACCGGCCATGGCGGTGCCCAGCAGTTCCTCGCCAGCGCCCTCGGCCGGTCGGGTGGCGACCAGAAACAGCCCGGGCTGCACCCGCAGCTTGCGGGCAATATCCTTGTGCGGGTCGTTCCAGGGCCGAAGCAGGCCGCAGCCATGCCAGAGCGCGATGGCTGCGGGCTCGTCGGCCGGATCGAACGGGCGGATGCGCAGCGCGTCCACGGTTTTCCTATTTTCAGCGGTGCGAATCGCCCAATCTGGCCAAGTGAACTTCGTTAATGTGGACGACGGCATTGTGCCCGTCCCTCACATTTGGAATTACAAGTTCGCTGGCCTTCGTGAAGCGATGGCCGACCCTGATCGAATAGGAATTGAAAGCCCAGCTCACAAAGCCGGTGAAAAAAACGGCGTCCTCGACGTCTCGCCACTTCACGCCGGTGATGCCTTTGTTCCAGGGAAAGACACCGCGAAAGAACCAAACGCCATCATCGTCGGTGAACAAGATCATGCTGCGCAGGTAGAGCACCTGATAGACAAATATCGCCAGTGCTACCAGGGCAGCAACGACGCCCAGGGACGGATTCAGTGTGCCCAGGACAACGGCCAGCGCCGAGAGGAGGAAGAACACCACCCCGGGCCGGACGTATGCCACCCACGACATCCGATATTGATTGAACCGTATGCCGCCCGATGTTTCGTTATTTTCTGATTCCATGGTAGACCATCCGAAAAAAACAGGGGAGCGCGCTGGTCCGCTTTCCCGTCATTTGCGCAGCAGCGTCTTCAACGCGCCCTGCAGGCGGCGTGCGCTGCCCGCATCGCTGGCACTCGCGAGCACGCGGGCCGCGTCCTGGCCCCAGGTCTGGGCGGGCGCGGGGTCGTTGCGCCGGGTGAGCAACTGCAACTGCAGCATGCGCCGCGCAGCGATGTGCTCTGCCGGGGTGGGTGCCTCGGCCGCCATCTCCAGACGCAGCAGCGCTTCGGACGCATCGCCCTGCGGCGCGCACGACAGGGCCTGCACCCAGGCGCTGCGCACCGCGGGCGGCACACGCCCCCCCAGGTCCTGCGTCGCAGGGACCTGGGCCGCATCGCGCTTTTCCCAGGCCGTGAGCAGCTGCGTCAGGGCCTCGCCATGCGCCTGCGCCGCGAGCTTCTTGAGCGCCAGCTGGGCGTTCTCCATGGCCTCACGCTGCGCGCGGAAGGCGGTGTCGCCCAGGCGCGGGGCGCGCTCCTCGGGCGCGGGGCGCTGGCCTCGGGCGTTGCGCTCGTCCCCGCGGCCTGCGGCGCGCGGCCCCGGCTGGCGTCCCGATCCCCGCACGGGCGTCGCGCCACTCGCCGGGGCGCGCGCCCGGCCAGGCGCGGCGGGCGCGTGCGCAAGGCG
>NZ_AFAL01000708.1 GCF_000193225.1 Verminephrobacter aporrectodeae subsp. tuberculatae At4
CGACAGGCTGAGCGCAACGATCGGAAGAATCCACCATGCTCCTGCGCTCCTTTCTGCGCCGCTGCGCACCGCCCCGGCGCCTGTCCTCCTGGCCTGCATCGGCCTGCACCGCGCTCGCAGCAGCGCTGCTGACGGCATGCAGCAGCACGCCGCTGCCCCCGTGGCCCACGGCTCCCGCAGCCCAAACACCTGGCGCGGCGCGGCCCGTCGCCCCGCCGCCACCGACCGCGCCGGCGCCATCCGGCGGAACGCCACCGTATGGCGCCAACGTGAGCGCAAAATTTCCCGATCCCCCCACGGTCTACGACACGCCCGGGCTGGCCCCCGGGCGCAGGGCCTTCACCACGAATGCCGAACTGGGCCAGTGGCTGGAGTCCATCGCCGCGCAGGCACGCTCGCCGAACAAGCTCGCCCGGGTGTTCCATGCCGGCAAATCGCAGCGCGGTGCACCCATCCTGGGTCTTTTGCTCACCGGCGATCCGGCAACGGACCGCGCCAGCCCGGACACCAGCGACCGGCCCACGGTGCTGCTCATCGGCGCGCAGCACGGCGACGAACCCGCGAGCACCGAGGCCCTGCTCGTGATCAGCCGGGAACTGGCCCAGGGCATGCTCGAGGGTCTGCTGAAACACATCCAGGTGATCGTGGTGCCGCGCGCGAATCCCGACGGGATCGATGCAGGCAGCCGGAACACCGCGAACGGCGTGGACATGAACCACGACCACCTGCTGCTGAACACCCCCGAGGCGCGCGCGCTCGCCCGCTTGGTCAGCGAGTACCGGCCGGTCCTGGTCGTCGAGGCGCACGAGTTCACCGTCGCCGGCCGCTACCTGCAGAAATTCAACGCCGTCCAGCGCTACGACGCGCTGCTGCAATACACCACCACGGCGAACTATCCCGAGTTCCTGACCCGGGCCTCGCAGGAGTGGTACTTCGAGCCCATGACGCAGGCGCTCACCGCGCAGGGTCTGACGAGCGATTGGTACTACACCACCCCGACCGATCCGCAGGACAAGCGCATCTCCATGGGCACGGCGCAGCCCGATACGGGACGCAACGTGAACGGCCTGAAGAACGCCGTGAGCCTGATGATCGCGACGCGCGGCGTGGGCATCGGCCGCATGCATATCCAGCGCCGCGTGCACACGCAGGTCACGGCCATTACCAGCGTCCTGGAAAGCACGGTGAAACGGGCCGCCGATCTGAAGCGGGTGCAGTCCTTCGTGGAGCGGGAGGTGAGCGCCCAGGCCTGCCGCGATCAGGTGGTGCTCGAAGCCGCGGCCACCCCCGGCCAGCGCAACCTGGACTTCCTGGACCCCGAAACGGGCGCGCTACGCTCCATCCACGTCGATTGGGACTCCACCTTGGCATTGCGCCCCACCAAGTCGCGCGCGCGCCCCTGCGGCTACTGGCTGGCAGCCAGTTCCACGGCCGCCGTGGAGCGCCTGCGGCTGCTGGGCCTGCAGGTCATGCGCATTGCCGAGTCTGGAACGGCGCTGGCCGAAACCTATCACGAAACGGCGCATGAATCCGGCGTGCGCGGCCCGATCGCGGGCGACCCGGAAACCGTGCGCGTGCAGGTGGCCGTGCAGCGCCGTGCCATCGATCTGCCTGCGGGCAGCTTCTACGTGCCACTGAACCAGCCCCGCGCGCATCTGGCCGTGGCGGCGCTCGAACCCGACACGCCGCACAGTTACTTCGCCAACCGGGTGCTCGACGAGCTCGCGCAGACGGCGCGCATCATGGTCCCTGTGTCCCTGGTATTTGAAGACACCGAGTAACGCAAGGCGGTGGCATGGGCCATGGGCATGAAAAAAGCCTCCTTGGTCCTGCGCTATCACCTGCGCATCAGGAATTCAGAGGCTTGTGGTGCCGGAGAGAGGAGTCGAACCCCCGACCTTCTCATTACGAATGAGCTGCTCTACCAACTGAGCTACACCGGCGAAAAACGGGCATTATAGCCCGCGGTGGTAGTCCGTCACGCGCTGCACCTCGTTTTTTGATCCGAGGATCACGCTCACGCGCTCGTGCAACTGGGTGGGCTGGATGTCCAGGATGCGCTGCCTGCCGTTGGTCGCCGCGCCGCCGGCCTGCTCGACGATCCAGCCCATGGGGTTGGCCTCGTACATCAGGCGCAGCTTGCCGGTTTTTCGGGTTCGCGCCGGTCCCAGGGGTACATGAAGATTCCGCCGCGCGTGAGGATGCGGTGCACGTCGGCGACCATGCTGGCGATCCAGCGCATGTTGAAGTCCTTGCCGCGCGGGCCTTCGCGGCCCTGCAGGCATTCGTCGATGTAGCGCTTCACGGGCGCGTCCCAGTGGCGCTGGTTGCTCATGTTGATCGCGAATTCCTGCGTGTCCTCGGGGATGCGCGGGTTTTCCTGCGTGAGCAGGAACGAGCCCTGCTCGCGGTCGAGCGTGAACAGCGCAACGCCCGCGCCCACGGTGAGCACCAGCGTGGTCTGCGGGCCGTAGATGCAGTAGCCGGCGGCGACCTGCTGGCTGCCGGGCTGCAGGAAGTCGCTGCCCGCGACGTCGCGCGCGCCGTCGGGCTTTCTGAGCACGCTGAAGATCGTGCCTATGCTCACGTTCACGTCGATATTGCTCGACCCGTCCAGCGGGTCGAAGAGCAGCAGGTATTCGCCCTGCGGGTAGCGGTTCGGCACCGGGTAGATTCCGGCCATTTCCTCCGACGCCATGGCCGCGAGGTGGCCGCCCCATTCGTTGGCCTCGATCAGCACCTCGTTGGCAATGATGTCGAGCTTTTTCTGAATCTCGCCCTGCACGTTCTCGCTCGCTGCGCTGCCCAGCACGCCCCCCAGGGCGCCCTGGTTCACGGCGTGGCTGATGCTCTTGCAGGCGCGCGCAACGATTTCGAGCAGCAGGCGCAGCTGCGCCGGAATCAGGCCGTCGGCCCGTTGCTGTTCGACGAGGTAGCGGGTCAGGCTGATGCGCTTCGTCATGCTGGTTTTTCCTTGCGGTTTTCCATGATGCTACGCGTCCCCCACGGCCCATGAAACAGGCTCGGGGGTGTTCACTCCAGCGCGCAGTTGAGCACCTCGCGCAGGTCGGGGGAGAGATCGGGTTTCGCAGCGACGCGCGAAATCGCCTCGCGCGCCGCGCTGCGCCAGGGCTCGGCCAGTTTCTTCCAGTGCTCCAGCGCGCGCGCCAGGCGCGCGGCG
>NZ_AFAL01000707.1 GCF_000193225.1 Verminephrobacter aporrectodeae subsp. tuberculatae At4
ACCAAGGAAGCACGAAGGCAGGATAGGCTTTCCAGCCGCTATTTGGTACAATTTCTTTGTGCCAGTACTGAAAACACTCGTTGAGACCGAGATCAAAGCACGCTTTCGCCACATGGCAGCGGCACGCGGACTGTCCGAATCGGAACTACTCCGAGCCATAATCCTGACCGTGACCAGCGAGGAAGAAAGCAACGGCCACCCGATAAAACCGGATGCAGAACGAACCGACATCGACCGCATGACGGTACGGATGCCGCGCTTCTTGATGGAGGCCACCAAGGCGCGAGCAAAGACCAAAGGCATGGCTCCAAGCCGGTGGATAACGGCGCTGGTGCAAAGTCACTTGATCAAGAGTCCTGTCATGACCACCGATGAACTGGTCGCGTTGCAGGCCACCAGTCGGGAACTTCTTGCCATTGGTCGCAACATCAACCAGATCGCCCACGCACTGAATTCCGCCGCGCTGAGTTCCGCCTTGCATGAAACCGAGCGTGTGAAACTGGAAAATCTGACCGAACTGCGCCAGGTTATCACCAAAAGTCGGGCGGCAATCCGGGTATTGGTCCGGGCCAGCCAAAACTCATGGGAGGCAGACAGTGAAACTAATTGAATCCGAGTTTGGTAATGCTTTGCATGGGCCAGTCAAACGCAAGATCAACAACACCAGAAAACTGCGGGTGACGGCCCAACGGGTTTCTTCCAACTCAACGGAGGTTATGGTCAAGATCACTGGTTTTGGCAAGGGTGCTGGGCACGTCAAGGCGCATTTGAACTACATCAGCCGCAACGGCAAAGTGGAACTGGAAAACGACCGTGGCGAGATTCTCAGCGGCAAGGATGAAGTCAAAGAGTTCTTCAAGGATTGGGAAAAAGACTTTTTCGACAGCAAGCGCCGTAAGAACCAGCGTGACACGATGCACTTGGTTCTTTCTATGCCGGAAACTACAGATCCGGAATCTGTGCACCAAGCGACCAAGCTGTTTGCCAAGGAAACTTTCGGTAAAAACCATGAATATGTTTTTGCGCTGCACACCGATGAACCGCACCCGCATTGCCATGTGATCGTCAAATGTCTTGGATTTGACGGCACCAAGTTAAATCCCAGGAAGGCCGATTTGCAGGCTTGGCGCGAAGGGTTCGCAGAAAAACTGTGGGACCAAGGCGTTAATGCAGAGGCCACGCCACGTCGCGCCCGTGGGGTTGTCAAGAAAGCCGAGCCGACCGTCATCCGGCACATCGAGCGGGGCGACAAGAGTCATGAACCGCGCGTTTCCAAGGTCAAGGCAGCGAAGGTCAAAGAGGCGGTCCAGGAACTGGCTGCTGAGGCCAATGGCGTGCTGGTTCCGGCAAAACCTTGGGAGGAAGCAATCAAAGTACGTCAACGCCAAATCCGCCGTGCTTGGTTGGCCGTTGCCGATGCCTTGGAGCAGGAACCAACCCGTCTTACTTTCAACCAGAAGGAACAACGCAATGAGCGACCAAACTACGACAGAATCAGCCTCGACCGCGTCCAAACGAGCCAACGAGCCGTTGCGGTATATCAGTCCAACCTTGAAAAATCTGGACTCCAGGCACCGACCCGATCCATCGCCAGCGTGCGAAACCTGTCCAGTCTCGATGTGGTTCACCACCGACGAGCTTCTCAAATGCTTCTGCAGGCGAATGCACCTGATCGTTTGGGACGGGAGGGGGGCGCCGATCCTGAAGTGCGACGGGCGCGAACTGGCGATTCTCGCGCTCTCGGAGGAGGAAAACAGCTAGATGGCTACCAGGGAACTGCCGAGGAAAACAGGGTGCTTGCAGGCCGCATACGGGCCTTTGTGGGGGCTATGCCGGGCATTGACACTGAGTTGCACCAGATCAAGAAGGATCTGGTGCAGCGGTTCACCAAGCGGGCCGAAAAGACCCATGAGGAGGTGCGGATTGAGTCGCGTCAGAGCACGGATGAGAGGACTTGAACCAACAGCACCACAAAGCATTGAGGACGGGTTTCGACCAGTTTTGGCTCACCTTCCCAGATGGTCATGGAATGGCGAAGTTGGCGTTGATGGAAATTGACTCCGCCACTGGGACGACGATCCTTTTGCGACCGTGGCCCGCGTTCGAAACCTCTTGCACTTTGACCAGGCCCAGCTTCGTGAGGCGCGCGACATCCTTCGACACGGCGCTCTGCTCGCGATGCACGGCAACCGCCAGCTCGGAGATGGATCTGGACTTCCTAATCGCCGCGCGCAACAGCTCCACCCTCTTCGGCGTCATTTCCGACACGAATGCGACGAACTCAAGGCTCGTGAAAGTTACCGCGTGCGGTAGCTTTGGCGCGTTCGCGTCCAGCGCTAGCGCAACCTCCCGCCCTCTGGCCACATGGGCGTGCAACTCGGGATCGTTGTGGAAGTCTTCGATGCTGATCTTTTTTGTCGCCATCATTTGCCCTTATTGACGTGCTCGAGCGCTACTGCCATCCACTCATCTTGGAAACGGTTATAGAGCGCTTCGTAGCTGGTGAAAACTTCTGGCGTGCGCTCCCCGAAGTAATGCTTGTGCGAAAAACCGTGGCTATTGTCGTAACCGAGGACGCGACCATGGTCTCCTGAGTAGATGCTGTGATTGATATATGCCAGCGTGTATTCGAGCACCTTGCCGGATGGCATTTCACGAACCACGAGCTCTTTGAGCACTCCGCCCCCAAGCTTTTTTTTGATCTGCACATCCTTGGGCGCATACCGTTCCATCTGAGTGAACTTCTTACCAGCCATGATCCATCACTTCATATCTGTTGTCAAGTTGGCGAAACGGTGCCTGAGGTGCCAACTGGCATGGGCAACACCATCGGCGGCAGGCATTGAGTCGTCTCACACATGCTTCCCAAGGAGAGTTGAGATGAGCAAGATGACCGCCAGATGCGCTGGGTAGTAGGCATAGAAGACATGCCGCACGCGCGGCACTTGGAGCTTGATCAGGGGTGTGATCAGCATCATGGGGACGGCCGCCAGAGCCCACAGGTTTCTATTCACGATGAACAGCATGGCCAGTACCACGGCGCAGACCGCCACGGCTACCATGTTGGTCGTCTTGAAGTACCACCAGGCAGTCAGCACAAACGCGACGGCAGGCCACCAGAATTCGACCATCGATCCACCCAGGAGAAACAGGGTCGCAGCGCCCACCAGGCGCGCGAAACCGCCCTGCTCCACCATCCAGGCCACGCTGGTGGCAACCAGCAGCGTGAACAGGATGTTCAGGGGCCACCAACCTGCCAGAAGACCGCCCAGGCCGATGAAAAACGGGGTTGCGGCCAGCCCATAGAGCGCCAGGCGTTTCATGGTGCGACCATAGAGGCCAGAGGCCAGAGCACCGGGGCGAGCCAGGTTGTACGCCAGGACAAAGCCGAAAATCGGCATTGCCAGGCGGCCAGCAGCGAAGGCCCAAGGTAGGCTGTTGCCGAGAAGGTACTTGTTGACGTGATCGAGCGTCATCAACACCACGCCGAACCATTTCAATATTTCTACGGTGCCATCGGCAATCACCACGCGTGGCAAGACGCTCGCCGTTTTTGGCGGGTGCCTGCCCCCGACGGCCAGCTTAGGCATGTGACCGCTTATTTCGCGTGTGCCTTGTGTGCTTCCACGTAGGAGATGGTCTTCATCGCGCTGTACTTGTGGCCAGTTTGACCGGCTGGCCTTTGAGTTCGGCAATGCGCGTGTTCACAAACTCGAATTCGACACGGCGATTGAACGCCCTGCCCTGCGTCGTGTTGTTCGTCGCGGCAAAGTCACCATCCGCTTGCGAGGAAACCTTGATCTTGTCGGTGCTGATGCCGTGGTCGATCAAGAACTTGCGCGCGGCCATGGCCCGGCCCAAGGCAATCTTGGCATAGAGCGCACCGGCCACCTTGGAGTCGGTGCGTCCGCGCACGTTCACTACATTGGCGGCTTTGCCCGCCGCAATCAGCACTTGCGCGATTTCGGCGCTTGGCTTGAGCGCCGTGCTGCCTGTGGGGAAACTGACCTGCACAATTGCGGCGGACGCAGTGACCATGCGGTCCTCGATCCCATCGAGGCGTTGATACACATTGAACAGTTCCTCGCCCGTGCTTTGCGGGTTCTTGCTCGCGGCATCGAACAGATACCGGGTTTTCTCAAGTTGCGACTCGCATAGCTTGAGTAGCGCGACAACGTCATCATCACCCGGTTTTGGTTTTGCTGCGGTGATTTCATCCGTTGCTCTCTTGACCACATCGCCGCCATTTGTGGAGGGTGGCGCTTGCGTCGGGGCCTTGGTGGCCGGAGTGGAGAAAACGCGCGTGGTGGTGGTGTTCCCGTAATCGGGACTTGCACCGTGCGCGCGGTCTTCCTTGGTGGCCACATGGGAGCATGCTGAGAAAAGCCCGGAAACGGCCAAACACAGGGCAATACGGGCGGGTTTCATTGGACGTGTTCCTTTTCTTTGTTGGCCTGGTGGGCGGTTGCCACTTTTTCCTTGATCTTCACTTTGGGCAGTTCGCCACGCTCAATGCTGTTGGCCACGTTCTGACGCACGCGAGCAGCCACAACAGCGCGCTGTTCGGCCGTCAGGCCGTCCGCTTCGGCCTTTTTGCTCATCGCAGCCACGCTCGCATATGCGCTGGCCAGCTCGGGGTGCTTGTGTGTGCCAACTTCGGCAGGATCCTTCTTGAAGGTTTCTGCGATCGCGACGGACCAAGCATTGCGGTGCGTTTCCTTTTCTTCCGACCCAATGACCCTGCCCCGCCCGTCGCGCACAGGCACAGTGACCGTGACTTGCTTGCTCCCCTCGTTTTCGAGTGTCACGTTGTCGCCTACCTTCGCGCCGGCATTCTTCATCGCGCGTTCGAGATCGACGCCCCAGGATGTCTTTTCTGCGCCCTTGTCGTCACGCACCGTAACGAAGTAGGACGCGCTGTGCTTCTCGTCGTGCAGGTACTTGGCGGCGCCGTGGGCCACTATGACGCCGGCAATCAGCTTCGCGCCGGCCGCATTGCGCTCGTGCTGCTCGTTTTTTGTCTGGGGCGCGGTGGTGGACTGGCCAGCGCTTGGGGTCAGCTTATCCCCGGTCTCGTTTTCGCGTCCGCGAAACGGCGCCTTGCCCTGCTCGATCCGGTTGGCCTGCATGTCGCCCTGCAGCTTGGCGAGTGCGGCCAAATCTTGGTCGGACGGCGTATAGCCCTTGACGTGCATGCCACGGGCGGCTGCCTCAAGCCAGGCTTCGCGGCGAAAGGTTTCGCTGCCGGAAACCTTGATTTCATCCCAACCACGTGATTGCGCGATACGGACCAAGTTCTTGGCAATCCGCTCGCTGTTGGAGCGCGTTTCGAGCTTGTTCCCCTTGTCCTCGAACGCAACCAGGTCGGTGTTCTTGGGGTGATAGAACTTGCTGCCCACGCGAAGATATTGGCGTTCAATTTCGGGCGGCACCACGGGTCGGTTGTCCTGCTGTTGCGCCGTGAATATCTCGTCCGATTCGACTTGGTTTCCTTTGAAAGCAGTGTCAACAGCCGTCGGTTGGCCGCCGGCATCGATAGTCGGCGCTTTTTTACCCAGGCGTCGCGCTTGGCCGCTTGCGCGCCATCGAGTTGCGCGTGTTCGCGCTCGATGTCCGGTCCGACCGTGTTCAGGCCGAGTTGCTTTTCCACGGCCTCGCGGTCGGCCGCGCGAGTGCGCGCCAAGTGCTCCATTGTGGTTGGCCTGATGACGAGTTGTTCGGCCGCGGCGGGGGCTGCGCGACCCGTAGTCGTTGACTCGCTTTGCTCCGCGAACTGGTCAGGTGCGGTTTTGGTCAGGTGCGCCATAAAGGCACGCTCGCTCGTGTATGCGTGCCGGAGCTGTTCGTTCTTGAATGGATTGGTCGCGTTCTGAGCATCTTGCGCAGCAAGGGATCGAGCAACGCTCATCGCAGCAAACTGTTGCGGCTCCAGGACGCGATTAGCGTCGCGCGTGGTTGAATCATCGCCGCTGATTTCCAGCACCTTCGTAGCCATGCCAGTTTCGGCCAGATTTGCAATCGTTGCGCGTTCTTCCTGCGTGAGAACGCGTCCGGATTGCGCGCGCTTCAACAATTCTTGGCCGAGCGTGTCCAGTCGGTGGGCCAGGGGCAACTTGTCATTCGTCAACAGCTCTTTCATGTTTCACCTCACACGCTGATGCCAGCTTGTTTGCAAAGGTTGTCGGCGTAGGCATGAAGCGCCGCTTCATCCAGTTCGCCCGCTTTCGGTTTCTCGACCGCAGAGAAATCGATGGAAAAATCCGCCAGACTCAGCTTGGCGAGGTTTGGAACATCGGCAGGGGTCACAGGCCGCTCGACCGTTACCACCTGCGCGGCGGCCTTCTGCGGAGCCTCGACCGTTAACGGAATGTCGCTGCCAACATTGCGGTTGTGGGTGGCAAGGTCGATCATCGGCACCGGTGCGCTGAGTTCGCCGGATTCAATCGCGTCGTCCAATTGCTTCTTGGTCGGCACCTTTTTACCAAGTCGGTTCAGCTTGGCTGATACTTCCTTGAGGCGATCCACAAAGGCATGATCCTTGAAGTACATGACTTTGTGTGCCAGGATCGGAGGCACGTCTTCCATGATCACGAGTTCGCGGCCCTTGCCAAGATTGGTGATTTCTTGCGGTAGGAGCATCGCCCGGCGCTGATCGGAATGACTTTCCGTAGGCGTTTTTCGGCCGAATATACCCTTTGCCTTCGACTCGGAAACGCCTTTGACAGTCTGATATCCAAGCCATTCGGAAATATCTCGCGCGGTTTGGGTTTCCGAGGCTTTTGGTGGGTAGATTATTTGCAATGCGTGGTTGGTTTGGAAAGTCTGTGCTGCATCCTTCCCATAGACTTCAGCCAACTGCGCGGGGCTTTGGATGATTGGCATCATACGCAGCCAGTAACCGGCGATGTAGCTGATTCCCTTCGATAGAATGGGAATTTTGCCAATAGCCGTAAACTCGTCCATCAACAACATGCAGGTGTACTTGATGCCCTTGTTTTGGTTAGGGAGCTCGCGGGTGTTCAAGTCGATCAATTGCTGAAAGAACAGATTGATCAGCGGGGTCATGCGTCCAAGGTTGTCTGGCGTTACTCCCAGGTAAATCGACATGCGTCGCTTGCGAACATCGCGCAAGTCAAAGTCATTGGCGCTTGTGGCCGCATCCACCAGAGGGTTCATCCACAGTTCGAGGCGCGATCGGAAGCCACCGATGATGCCGCTACGGGTATTTTCTGCGGAAATTGTAATGTAGGTGCTGAGGCCGCGAACGCAAGCGCCGGAAAGCGGTTCTCCTCCAGCTGCCCGATCATTGATGATCTTTGCGAAGTAACTCGCTCCGTCACCGTTGGCGAGGGTTTCACGTAGCACTTGGCCGAGTGTTACCGGCTTTCCGGGGGTTTCCAGAAGATAAAGAACGATGCCCAGGAACAGGCTTCGTGGCGTAGCCGTCCAGATTACGTCCGTTCCAGGCTGATCTGGGAAAAGCATGTTCCCGATCTTCTGCACGTCATCAATTCGGAAGTTCGGGTCTTCGCTGATGTAGGACAGCGGGTTATAGCGGTGCGTCCGATAATCGACGGCAGCGGGGTTGAACAGGTAGCACTCTTGGCCATGCTTGCGACGGTAGGCGCTGGTTATGTCCCAGTTCTCTTGCTTGATGTCCAGAACGACAACACTTTCTGGCCAGTTCAGCAAGTTGGGAATCACGATACCAACACCCTTGGGCTCCTCGTCGTTTCGTGTGGAAACCAACATGCACAATAGCCGCTGGTAGCGGACGCCAGCGGGCAGGTCGCCTCGGGCCTGTCCACAGGTCCACCAAGTTGATGTTGAACATGGGAGTGTCTGATGGGTGTTGAACTGGAAGCGCTGTTCACCAATGCGCTGGGGCTGCAAGCGCCGTGGGTTGTCGAGAACGTCAAACTCAACACCACCGACCGCCGGATCGACTTCGAGATTGGCTGCCAAGGC
>NZ_AFAL01000706.1 GCF_000193225.1 Verminephrobacter aporrectodeae subsp. tuberculatae At4
CCGCCGTGCGTGGCAAACGGATACCAGACGCAGCGGGTGTTTTCCAGCAGGCGGGGCAGCCGCGCGTCCAGTTCGGTGATCGGATGCGCGGCGTCCACGGCGAGCGCCTCAGGCGCCGCGGCGGGGCCCAGGCGGTAGCCGTCCCAGACCTCGCGCTCCGGGTCCTTGGGCTGGCAAAACAGCGTGCTGTGGCCATCGTGCGTCAGCACCAGGCAGGCGCCGGGCTCGGTGAACCCCGTGAGGTAATAAAAGTAGCTGTCGTGGCGGTACAGGAATTCACTGTCCCGGTTGCGCAGCTGCTCCGGCGCCGTGGGGACGATGGCCATGCCCCCCGGGCCGAGTTGGGCGGCAAGTTGCGCACGGCGCTGGGTGTGGACGGATGCGTGCAGGGTGGTGTTCATGGCAGGGCAGGAGAGAGGGCATTGAGTTCGGCGAGGCGGGCGGGCGTTCCCACGTCGGCCCAGTGGCCGCCATAGAGCTGCGCGCTGACGCGGCGATTGTCCATGGCGCGCTGCAGCAGCTGCAACAGCGGGGTCCGGACGCCGCCCGGGTTGCCCGCCGGTATGTCGCACCAGGGCGGCGCAAACAGCTGCGCGCGCAGCAGCGCGAAGGTGCTGTAGGTGTAGCGCGGCGCGGGGTCGTCGGCAGGCAGGTTCAGCGCCAGTCCGTCAACCGACAGACCGAAATCGCCGCGCGGTTTGTTCGCCGGATTGGGCACCAGCCACAAATGCGCCAGATGCTCGCTTGCGGCAAAGGCCTGCACGGCGGCGCTGTGGAACCCGAAGTCGGGCGCAAACACATCGCCTGCCGCAAGCCAGAACAGCGGCCCCAGTTGCGGCAACGCGCGCGCAATGCCGCCCGCGGTTTCCAGCGCGCGGCCAAAATCCGCCGCTTCGTCCGAGTAGGCAATGGACAGCGGCCGGCGCTCGCCGTCCGGGCATTGCAGGCCAAAGCTGTTTGAAAAATGCGCGCTGATCTGCGCTCCCAGCCAGGCGGTATTGATGACCACCCGCCCCACCCCGGCCGCGTGCAGCGCCTGCAACTGCCAGTGCAGCAGCGGCAGCCCCTGCACCTGGAGCAGGGGTTTGGGGATGGTGTCGCTCAGGGGGCGCATACGCTCGCCACGGCCCGCAGCCAGGAGCATGGCGGGAACCTGCCCGGCCATGGCGTCGGGGTCTGTGCCGCCGTTTCCTTCACGGTGCCCATTGGCGAGGTCGGTGGTCAGAGGCAGTCCTTGCATGGAGCGCACTGTAGTGCATGGACACTGCCTGTTGCTGCGCATGCGCGACCGTTGTTCCTGCGCACTGAGAAATAGGGCCTGCACGAATTGGATGCACACTGTGGCCCCGAATTGGTGCGCCGCCCGCGATTCCTGCAAACGCCGCAGGCAACGCACTGTTTCGGTGCCTTCCGGAAGTTGCCCGGTCGGTCCGCTCCTTCATAGTGCAGCGGCCGCACCAGGCCGGCACGAAAACTGCTCTCTTTTCCAGAAGTTTTTTCAACAAGCGCTTTTATCAGCCAGCACTTTACCCAGGAGAACCCGATGGCCAAAACCGTTGCAGACGTGATGAAGATGGTGCAGGAGAACGAAGTCAAATTCATCGACTTCCGTTTCACCGACACCCGTGGCAAGGAACAGCACGTGACCGTTCCCGTGTCGCACTTCGACGAGGACAAGTTCACGTCCGGCCATGCATTCGATGGTTCGTCGGTCGCGGGCTGGAAGGGCATCGAAGCCTCGGACATGCAACTCATGCCCGACCCCCATACCGCCAACATCGACCCCTTCTACGAAGAAACCACGCTCTTCCTGCAATGCGATGTGATCGAGCCCGGTGACGGCAAGGCCTACGACCGCGACCCGCGCTCCATCGCCAAACGCGCCGAAGCCTACCTGAAGGCATCCGGTCTGGGCGACACGGCGTACTTCGGCCCGGAGCCGGAATTCTTCCTCTTCGACGGTGTGCGCTGGTCCAACGAACCCGGCAAGGTGATGTTTGAAATTGAGGAATACGAGGCTCCCTGGAACTCGGGCGCGAAGCTCGAGGACGGCAACCGCGGCCACCGCCCGAGCGTCAAGGGCGGCTACTTTCCCGTGCCTCCCGTGGACAGCACGCAGGACATGCGCGCCGAAATGGCGCTGGTCCTCGAATCGCTGGGGATTCCGGTCGAAGTGTTCCACCACGAAGTCGCTGGCGCCGGGCAAAACGAGATCGGCACCAAATTCAGCACCCTGGTCGAGCGCGCCGACTGGACCCAGGTCCTGAAATACGTGGTCTGGAACGTGGCCAACGCCTACGGCAAGACCGCCACCTTCATGCCCAAGCCCTACGCGGGCGACAACGGCTCGGGCATGCACGTGCACCAGTCGATCTGGAAGGACGGCAAGAACCTGTTCGCCGGCGACGGCTACGCCGGCCTGTCGGACTTCGCGCTGTACTACATCGGCGGAATCATCAAGCACGCACGGGCCCTGAACGCCATCACCAACCCCGGAACGAACTCGTACAAGCGGCTGGTTCCCGGCTTTGAAGCGCCGGTGAAGCTGGCCTACTCGTCGCGCAACCGCTCGGCATCGATCCGCATTCCCTACGTGGCCAATCCCAAGGGCCGGCGCATCGAGGCGCGCTTCCCCGATCCGTCGGCGAACCCCTACCTGGCTTTCTCGGCCCTGATGATGGCCGGTCTGGACGGCGTGGAAAACAAGATCCACCCCGGCGAAGCCGCAACCAAGGACCTGTACCACCTGCCGCCCGAAGAAGACAAGCTGGTGCCGACCGTGTGCCACAGCCTGGACCAGGCGCTGGACTATCTGGACAAGGGACGCGGCTTCCTGACCAAGGGCGGGGTGTTCACCGACACCATGCTCGACGCTTACATCGAACTCAAGATGGCCGAAGTTACACGCTTTCGCATGGCGCCCCACCCCGTCGAGTACGATATGTACTACTCGCTCTGATCGTCTGGCGGCTGGCCCCGGTGGGGGTCCGTGGCGGGGTAGCGCCACAGGGCCACGCAACGGCCGATCCGTGCAAAACCCTGCACGGATCGGCCGTTGTGCCGGATGGGGAGAGGGGGTGCTGGGTGGATATTCCCCCGCCCCCGTGCCAGCATGAGGAAATCCGATGAAAAGAACGCTCGCCTCCCTGCTGCTCCTGGCCTTCACGCTCCCGGCTGCCCTGGCGCAGGAGCGCGTCTACCGCTGCGGCAACGAATACACGAACGATGCTGCCCAGGCCAAGGCGCGCGGTTGCAAGCCGGTCGATGGAAGCCACGTCACGGTGCTGAAAGGCAGCCGCGCCGCACCGGGCTCAGGTTTCGTGCAGAACCCGGGCCTTGCGCAGACCCCGGGGCCTGCTGCACCCGCACCTGCACCGAACATGGGCCATACCGTGCAAAAGACCTGGGCCGCGACCCGGGACCCCGTCAGCGACCCCGCCCGGGCCTCGGGTGGGCGCAGCCTCCTCGAGTCCGAACTGCACCATACCCGACCCGACAAGCAACACGAGGACGCCTCCGAGGGCAATGCGCCGGATTGGCGCAACCCGCAGCGCTACCTGGAGCGGATGATGTCTACTTGGAAGGGCCAGCGCGACTGATCGGGAGCGCTTGGTGGATATCCCCCCTCCCCCGCTTCAGTGTGAAACCGGATGAAAAAACACTTGCCACCCTGCTGCTCATTGCCCTCACGCTCCCGGTCGCCTTGACGCAGGAGCGCGTCTACCGCTGCGGCAATGAGTACACGAACAACGCCACCCGGGGCAAGGCGCGCGGCTGCAAGCTCATCGAAGGGGGGTACGTCACGGTGCTGCAAGGCAACCGGCCCGCAGCAGCCCCTGCACCGGGTCCGACCCTTGCGGCGGCGGGTCCATCCTCTGCGCCGCGGGTGAGCAGCAGCGACCAAAAGGCCCGGGATTCCGATGCGCGCGCCATCCTCGAAGCCGAACTGCGCAAAGCCGAAGCACGCCATGCCGAGCTCATCAGGGAATACAACGACGGCACCCCCGAGCACAATGCGCTCGATTTGCGCAACCCGCAGCGCTACGCGGAGCGGACGGCGGAACTCAAGGCCGGCCTGTCGCGCAGCGAAAGCGACATCGCGGGAATCAAGCGCGAACTGGCCCGCCAGCCGGCTGCATCTGCCTCCGCCAACTGACCGCAGCATGTGAGTCTTTCGCCCTCTGCCGACCCCCCGGGCGCCAGCGCTGAACGCTTTCATGCGCTGGACTTGGTGTCCACTCTGGTGGCGGTGCTGCGCGCCGGCGATGGCGCAGTGCAGTTCGCCAATGCAGCGCTGGAGAACACCCTGGGCCTGTCCCGGCGCACGCTCGAAGGCGCCGACTTCGCCAGCTTTCTTACCGACCCCGCGCTGCTGCGGACGGCGCTGACCGGTGTGCGCAACCGGGACTTTGCCGCGCTGCGCTACGAGGCCGGCCTCAAGCGCCTGCACCAGGACCCGGTGCCGGTGCACGTCAACGTGGCCGGCGCCGAGCAGGCCGGCGACATCCTGGTCGAGCTCTGGCCGATCGAGCAGCAGGCGCGGCAGGAGCGGGAGGAGCGCTTGCTCGATCAGGCCCAGGCGCACAAGGAACTGATCCGCAACCTCGCGCACGAGATCAAGAACCCGCTGGGCGGCATTCGCGGCGCCGCGCAGCTGCTCGAGATGGAGCTCGAAAGCCGCGAGCTCACCGAGTACGCCCAGGTCATCATCCACGAAGCCGACCGCCTGCAGGGCCTGGTGGACCGGCTGCTGGCGCCGCACCGCCACCCGCATCGGGTGGGCGACGTGAACATCCACGAGGTGTGCGAGCGCGTGCGCTCTCTGGTGCTGCTCGAGTACCCCCAGGGGCTCGAGGTCCGGCGTGATTACGACACCTCGATCCCCGAGTTCCGCGCAGACCGGGCACAGCTCATCCAGGCCGTGCTGAACATCGTGCAGAACGCGGCCCAGGCGCTGTCCGAGCGCATCGCAGCGGACGCCGCCGTGATCACGCTGCACACCCGCGTGGTTCGACAGGCGACGTTTGGCCGAAAGCGCTATCGGCTGGCACTGGAATTGCGTGTCATCGACAACGGCCCGGGTGTTCCCGACGCCATCAAGGAGCGGATTTTTTACCCTCTGGTATCGGGCCGGGACGGGGGATCGGGGCTGGGGCTCACGTTGGCGCAAACCTTCGTCCAGCAGCATCACGGGTTGATCGAATGCGACAGCGTGCCGGGTTGCACCGATTTCCGGATCCTGATCCCCCTGCCCTGAGGATCACGGCACACACACACACACACACACACAGGCCAAGGGAAGAAAAACATATGAAGCCGATCTGGATAGTGGATGACGACCCTCGATCCGCTTCGTTCTGGAAAAAGCGCTGGCGCGTGAAAACCTGCCCACGCGCAGTTTCACGCAGCCGCGCGAAGTGCTCGACGCGCTCGCGGACATCAGCGCGGGCGACCCCACGCGGCAAGGCCCGCAGGTCCTGGTGAGCGATATCCGCATGCCCGGCGGCTCGGGCCTGCAATTGCTGGAGAAGCTGCGCGAGCTCCAGCCGGGCCTGCCCATCCTCATCATGACGGCCTACTCCGATCTGGACAGCGCCGTCTCGGCGTTCCAGCGCGGGGCCTTCGAATACCTGCCCAAGCCCTTCGACCTGACCAAGGCCGTGGAGCTGATTCGCCGCGCGGTGGAAGAGAGCCAGCGCGAAGAGGTCATCGAAGAACGCCCGGGCGCCACGCCCGAGATGCTCGGCCAGGCGCCGGCGATGCAGGACGTATTCCGTGCCATCGGCCGCCTGAGCCAGAGCCAGGTCACCGTGCTGATCACCGGCGAATCGGGATCGGGCAAGGAACTGGTCGCGCGTGCGCTGCACCGGCATTCGCCCTGCGCGGAAGGTCCCTTCGTGGCCATCAATACCGCGGCCATCCCCAAGGACCTGCTGGAATCCGAACTGTTTGGCCACGAGCGCGGAGCCTTCACGGGCGCGCAGACCCAGCGGCGCGGCCGCTTCGAGCAGGCCGAAGGCGGAACCCTGTTCCTCGACGAAATCGGTGACATGCCCTTCGACTTGCAGACGCGCCTGCTGCGCGTGCTCTCGGACGGCCAGTTCTACCGCGTCGGCGGCCATGCAGCGGTCAAGGCGCACGTGCGCGTGATCGCCGCCACCCACCAGGACCTGGAAAAGCGCGTCCAGGACGGTGTTTTCCGCGAAGACCTGTTCCACCGCATCAACGTCATCCGCCTGCGCCTGCCCGCGCTGCGCGAGCGGCACGAGGACGTGCCCATGCTCACGCGTCATTTCCTCCAGCAAAGCGCGCGGCAACTGGGCGTGGAACCCAAGCGCATTGCCGATTCGGCGCTCGCGCTGCTCGGGCAGTTTGCCTTTCCGGGGAATGTGCGCCAGCTGGAAAACATCTGCCACTGGCTCACCGTGATGGCGCCGGCCCAGGTAATCACGTTGCAGGACCTGCCCCCGGAGGTGCTGCAGGCCCCCGCGTACCGGCCGCCCGTGCGCGTCGTCGACAGCGCGCAGCCTGCGGCGCCCGCGCGCGAGCTGCCGAGTGCCCAGCACCCCGTGCTGCCCGCCGCAGCAGGCGTCGCACCGGACGCGGATGCGCCAGCCGCCCTGGCAGCGGACATGCCACTGCCGCCGCCTTCCGACGCCGGCTGGGAACAGGCCCTGGAAACGGAGGCGCAAAAACTGCTCGCGGGCGGCCGGCCGCAG
>NZ_AFAL01000705.1 GCF_000193225.1 Verminephrobacter aporrectodeae subsp. tuberculatae At4
CGTAAACGCCGCTGAGGATCTGCACTGCGTCGGGCTCGTTGCGCTGCGTGACGTGGCGGCTGGTGCCGGGGCGTCGCCGGTCGAGGTCGGCCTGGATGTCGGCCTCGGACAGCGGCATTGCGGGCGGGCAGCCGTCGATGACGCAGCCAATCGCCGGGCCGTGCGATTCACCAAAATTGGTGACCGTGAACAGGGTTCCAAAGGTATTGCCGCTCATGGCGCGCGATTATGCCCGCCGCCTGCGCAGGAGGACGCCCCTCAGTCGCTGCCCGCGGTCTGCTCGGGCCAGTCGCGGATATAGGCCTTGAGCATCTTGTTCTCGAAGTTCTGGCTGTCGACCACGGCCTTGGCCACGTCGTAGAAGCTGATCACGCCCATCAGCAGCTTGCGCTCCATCACGGGCAGGTAGCGCGCGTGGTGATCGAGCATCATGCGGCGCACCGCGTCGATGTCGGTTTCCAGCGTGCAGGTCAGGGGCGCGTCGTCCATGGCCGATCGCACCGGCAGCGCGGTGACGCTGCCGCCGTTCTTCACCATCGCCAGGATCACTTCGCGGAAGCTGAGCATGCCCACGAGTTCGCCCTGCTCCATCACCACCAGCGAACCGATGTCGCGTTCCGCCATGACGCTGACGGCGTCCGCCAGCGGCTCGTCCGGCGCGGCGGTGTAGAGGGCGTTGCCCTTGACGCGAAGAATGTCGCTGACTTGCATGGCGGCGGGTTTCCAGGAGGGCAGGAGGGCAGGAGGGCAGGGGAGGGTGGGGCTCAATATAGCCCACAATGCCCGCCCGAATCGAGGCATAGGGGGAAACCACGGGACGCGCCAGATTGTCCGAAGCGGGCTAATCCTTCAGCACGTCCGCCATGCGCAAGGCGTCCAGCCGGGCGCTGGCCCATAGCGGCTCCAGGCTCTGTTCCCGCTGCAGCAGCAGGCGCTGGAGCAGCGGCTCCAGCAGGGTGTCGTGCGGATCCGCAAGCAGCATGTAGCGCGCTTGCAGCGCATCGGACGCGCCCACTGCCGCATCGCTCACCTGCCCGATCCAATCGAGTGCGCTCAGCGCCTCGAGCACGGGCTGCAGCTGCAGCACGTCCACGCGCAGCCGCTGCGCCAGTTGCCCGGGGCGCAGGCCCTTGGTCGCCTGCTGGCGTGCGCGCTGCAGTTCCTGCAGCACCTCCAGCGCGAGTTGAAAGCTCCAGCCGGGCCCCGTCGTGCAGCGCGCCACTCCGGCCAGCAGGCTCGGCAGGTAGGCCGCGATCACCGCCCCGAGCAGCACGATGACCCAGGCCGTATAAATCCACACCAGCAGGATCGGCAAGGTGGCAAAGGCCCCGTAGATCACCGAATAGGTGGGTACCTTGCCCAAGTACAGCGCCAGCGCCTTTTGTGCCAGTTCGATGCCCAGCGCGACGAAGACGCCGCCCGTCCACGCGTGCCGCCAGCGCACCGGGGTATTCGGCACGTAGTGGTAGAGCGCCGCCATGCCCCCGGCGAGCACCACGAACTGGATCGAGTCGAACAAGAATTGCACACCGTCGGGCAGGCGCTTGACCAGCCCGCTGGAGGCGGACATCACATACGAGGTCAGCGCCAGGCTCGCGCCCATGAGCAGGGGACCCAGCGTGATCGCGGCCCAGTAGATCAGCACCCGCTGACCCAGCGGGCGCAGGCGTTGCACGCGCCAGATGTCGTTGAGCGTGCGGTCGATGGTGAGGATCAGCGCCAGGGCCGTGGCCAGCAGCGCGCTCAAACCCACCGCACCCAGGCGGCTGGCCTGGGCCGCGAACTGCGTGAGGTAGCCCAGCACCTGGCGCGAAATGCTGTCGGGAACCAGGCTGCCTACGAGCCAGTTCTGCAACGCATCCTGCAGCTTGCCAAAAATGGGAAACGCCGTGAACACCGCCAGCGCCACCGTGAAGAAGGGCACCAGCGCCAGGGTGGTGGTGAAGGTCAGGCTGCTGGCCGTGAGTCCCAGATGCTCTTCGCGAAAGCGCGCGCGCAGGGCCTGCGCGGTGGTTTTCCAGGGAAAGTGCGACAGCCTGGTCACGCACAGCTCGATGCGCCGGGCGGCTGAGAGAAGGGACATGGCCGATATGATGCCACCTCAATGACCGCATTGCCCTCCGCTTCTCCTGCCTCTGCCGCTGCTTTCTCCCGCCACCCCGTGCCATGCGGCCGTGGCGTTTCCGCCACGCGCTGGTTGGCTGCGGGCAGCCTGTTGGCGCTCATCGTTTTGTGCCTGGCCTGGGAGCTGGTGCTCGCGCCCGTGCGCCCCGGCGGGTCGTGGATTGCGCTCAAGGCGCTGCCGCTGTGCCTTCCGCTGGCCGGAGTCCTCAAAAAGCGCATGTACACCTACCGCTGGCTGAGCCTGGTGATCTGGCTCTACTTCACCGAAGGCGTGGTGCGCGGCTGGGCAGACGGGCCCCCCGCGCAGTGGCTCGCCTGGGGCGAAGTCGCGCTGTGCCTGCTGCTGTTCGTGGCCTGCACACTGCATGTGCGGCTGCGTCAGCGCAATGCCCAGGCGGCCGCGCAGGCTGCCTGAGGCCCCTTGCCCCATGGCCGATCTCCTGGACACCCTGCGCCACCTGGTCGGCCCCGCCCAGGTGCTCACCGACGGCGATCTCTGCGCCTGGGAACAGGACTGGCGCCGCCGCGTGCGTGGCAAGGCCCTCGCCGTGGTGCGCCCGGGCAGCACGCAGGAAGTGGCGGCCGTGGTGCGCGCCTGCGCCGCCGCGGGAACGTCCATCGTGCCGCAAGGCGGAAACACCGGGCTCGTCCAGGGCTCCACGCCCGATGGTTCGGGAACACAGATCGTGCTGAGCCTGCGGCGCATGCACGCCGTGCGCGGCATCGACGGCGACAACCTCACGCTGAGCGCAGAGGCCGGCTGCATCTTGCAGAACCTGCAGGACGCGGCGCAGGGTGCGGGGCTGCTCTTTCCCCTGTCTCTGGCCGCCGAGGGCAGTTGCACCATTGGCGGCAACCTCGGCACCAACGCCGGCGGCACCCAGGTGCTGCGCTACGGCAATGCGCGCGACCTGTGCCTGGGCCTGGAAGTCGTCACGCCGCAGGGCCAGGTGTGGGACGGCCTCAGGGGCCTGCGCAAGGACAACACGGGCTACGACCTGCGCGACCTGTTCATCGGCAGCGAGGGCACGCTGGGAATCATCACCGCGGCCACGCTCAGGCTCTACCCCGAACCCGCCGCGCGCCTGACCGCCTGGGCCGCCGTGCCCACGCTGGAGCACGCGCAGGCCCTGCTGGGCCTGGCGCACAGGCGGCTGGGCGCGGGCCTCACGGGCTTTGAGCTCATGGGCCGCTTCGCACTCAGCCTGGTGGGCAAGCACATGCCGCAGCTGCGCGTGCCCTTCCTGGAGGACGGCGGCGTGCCCTGGTGCGTGCTGCTCGAAAATTCGGACAACGAATCCGAAGCGCACGCACGCGGGCGCTTCGAGGCGCTGCTCGAGGACGCGTGCACGGCCGCTTGCGTGAGCGACGCCGTGGTCGCCGAGAACCTCGCGCAGGCCCGGCAGCTGTGGCATATCCGCGAGAGCATTCCGCTGGCGCAGGCCGAGGAAGGCCCGAACATCAAGCACGACATCTCGGTGCCGATCGCGCGCGTCCCGGCCTTCGTTGCGCACACCGACGCGCTGCTGCAGCGCGCGATCCCGGGCGTGCGCCTGGTCAACTTCGGCCACCTGGGCGACGGCAACCTGCACTACAACGTGCAGGCCCCCGCGGAAGGCGACCCCGGGACCTTTCTGCGCGAGCAGGAGGCGCGTGTGAACCACCTCGTGTACGAGGCCGTGGCCGGTTTCGGTGGCTCGTTCTCGGCAGAGCATGGCGTCGGCGCGCTCAAGGTCGACACGCTCGAACGCTACCAGTCACCGGTCGCGCTTTCCATGATGCGCGCGATCAAGCAGGCGCTCGATCCGCAGGGGATCATGAATCCGGGGCGGGTGTTGAAAGTCTGATTCTTCTGCGTCCCCGGGCCGCTCGGGAGGGGCGGGCCGGCGCAGCGCCCGTGGGACAATCCCCGCCATGCACACATTGTTTGAAGAAGCAGGCAAGTTTCTGGCCGGTCGCATCCTGTCCGAGGCCGGGAACTCGGCGCAGATCGAGCTCGATTCGGGCAAGCGGGTCAAGGTCAGAGCCGCCAGCATGCTGTTGAAATTTGACCAGCCGGCGCCTGCCGAACTGCTGCGCCAGGCCCGCGCCGTGGCCGAAACCATCGAACTGGACCTGGCCTGGGAATTCGCCCCGGAAGACGAATTCGGCTTCGCCGACTTGGCGCGCGATTACTTTTCGGCAAACGCCACGCTGGCGCAGCAGGCCGCGGCGCTGCTGCGCCTGTACGACGCACCGCATTACTTTCGCCGCGCGGGCCGGGGCCGTTTCCGGAAAGCCCCGGCCGAAATCCTGCAGCAGGCGCTGGCCGCGATCGAGAAGAAAAAGGCCGTGCTGCAGCAGATCGACGACTGGGCGACCGCCCTGGGCCGGGGCGAATGCCCGCAGCCCATCCGCGAGCAGCTCTACAAGATCCTGTTCAAGCCCGACAAGAACGCAGCCGAATACAGGGCCGTGGTGCAGGCCAGCCGCGCCACGCACAGCGCGCCGCTCGACCTGCTGCAAAAGGCCGGCGCCATCGACTCGGCGTACCAGTTCCACTACAGGCGCTTCCTGCTGGAAAACTTTCCCAAGGGCACGGGCTTTCCCGCCGTGCCGCTGCCCGCGGGCGCCGACGATCTGCCGCTGTCGAGCGCGCAGGCGTATTCCATCGACGACTCGCAGACCACGGAAATCGACGACGCGCTCTCGGTGCAGGGTCTGGGAACGGGCAGCGTGCTGCTGGGAATCCACATTGCCGCGCCCGGCCTGCTCATCGCGCCGGGCAGCGCCATCGACCAGCTGGGCCGCGCGCGCCTGTCCACGGTCTACATGCCGGGCCACAAAATCACCATGCTGCCCGACGGCGTGGTGCGGGCCTGCACGCTGGACGCGGGCCGCGCCAACCCCGCCGTGTCCCTGTACCTGCGCATCGACGAGGCCAGCCTGGAATGCAAGGACTCGGAAACCCGGCTCGAGCGGGTGCACGTGGTCGCCAACCTGCGCCACGACGAACTCGACGGCGTGGTCACGCACGCCTGGCTGACCGACCCCGCGCTGGAGCACGAAAACGCCCCGCCGCACCTGAATGAGTTGCGTGCGCAGCTGTCCTTTGCCTACCGCCTGGCCAGGCATCTGAAGGCGCTGCGCGAAGTGGTGCGGGGCAGGCCCGAGAGCTTCAACCGGCCGGACTACAACTTTCGCCTGGCCGGTGGCGCCGGCGCCGAACCCACGGGCGACGAGCCGGTGCAGATCAGCCGGCGCCAGCGCGGCGCCCCGCTGGACTTGATCGTCGCCGAGGCCATGATCGTGGCCAACAGCACCTGGGGCAGCTGGATGGAGAAACTGGGCGTTCCCGGCATCTACCGCAGCCAGGCGAGCATGGCGCCCGGCGTGAAAGTGCGCATGGGAACCAAGGCGCTGCCGCACGCGGGAATCGGGGTCAAGGCGTACGCCTGGGCCACGTCACCGCTGCGCCGCTACACCGATCTGGTGAACCAGTGGCAGATCATCGCCTGCGCGCGCAACGGAAGAACGGCCGCGCTGGCCGCGCCGTTCAAGCCCCGGGACGCCGAACTGTTTTCCATCATCAGCCAATTCGACGCGGCCTACAGCGCCTACAACGGCCACCAAGCCGCAATGGAGCGCTTCTGGACGCTGAAGTACCTGGCGCAGAACGGCATCACCGAGCTCGGCGCCACGGTGCTCAAGGAAGCTGTGGGCGGCAGCTTTCTGGTGCGTGCGGACGAGTTGCCGCTGGTCTTTCCCGTGCTGGGCGCGCAAAACCTGCCACGCGGCGCGCGCCTGAGGGTCAGGCTGGGTCAGGCGGATGAAATCGCGCTGGACGTCCACGGCAGCGTCATCGAGCGCCTGGACGACCCCGCGGACGCCCGCGGCGACGGCCCGCCGGAAGACGCCGAGGAAGAAGAAACCGTGGCCGGCCCGCTGGCCATCGCGGTGGACGTGAACGAGGCCGATGCGCCCGCGGACGCCGATCAGGCCGATAATCCGGCTCCGTGAAATCGCCCGCCTTCTTTCGCACCTTCAGCACGCTGCAACTGGCGTTTGGCGTCTCGGTGACCGTGCACGCCGCGCTCATCTCGGTGCGCTTCATCGACCCCGAAGCCTTCAACCGCACGTTCCAGGACACGCCGCTCGAAGTCATCCTGGTGAACGCCCGCTCCAGCGAACCCCCCGAGAAGGCCCAGGCCATTGCGCAGACCCATCTGGCCGGTGGCGGCGAGGCCGAAAAGGGCTGGGCCGCGAGCCCCCTGCCCTATACCGCGCTGACGGCCGTCGGCGACGACTTCGAGGAAGCGCAGCGCAAGGTGGACGCGCTGCAGCAACAGCAGGTGCAACTGCTGACCCAGCTGCGCAAGCAGCTGGCGGTCCTGCCCGAACCCGATCCGCGCAAGGCCGACGAAGGCAGCGAACAGACCAGCGAACAGGAAAAGCGCCGCCAGTACGTGAAGCTATTGGCCGAAATCGAAAAGCGCATCCAGGAAGAAAACGCGCGCCCGAAAAAGCGCTACATCAGCCCCGCCACCCGCGAGGAAGTCTACGCCCTGTACTACGACACGCTGCGCCGCAAGGTGGAAGACAAGGGCACGGAAAACTTCCCCGAGCAGGCAGGCCGCAAGCTCTACGGCGAGCTGACGATGATCGTCACCGTGAACAACGACGGCCACGTGCTCGACACCGAGGTCGTGGAAGGCTCCGGCAACGCCACGCTGGACCGCCGCGCGCAAGCCATTGCACGCGCGGCAGGCCCGTTTGACGCATTCAGCGCCAAAATGCGCCAAAACGCCGACCAGATTGCCATGGTGGCGCGCTTCAAGTTCACCCGGGAGCAGACCCTGGAGACCAGCAGCGTCCGATAACCCGGCCAGCGCGGCATGCGCACCGCGGCCCCATCCCCCCCATGAACCAAGCCGTCGACCTGTACTGCGTGCTGGGCAACCCGATCGCGCACAGCCTCTCGCCCGCCATCCACGCCCGCTTCGCCGAACTGACGGGCGAGCGCATCCGCTACGAACGCCGCCTGGCGCCCGTGGACGGCTTTGCCCAGGGCCTGCGCGACTTTGCGGCCCAGGGCGGGCGCGGCTGCAACGTCACCGTGCCTTTCAAGATCGAGGCCGCCCGCTGCGCCGCCCGGTGCAGCGGGCGCGTGCAGCTCGCGGGCGCCGCGAACACCCTCAGCCTGCACGCAGACGGCAGCGTCCACGCCGACAACACCGACGGCCTGGGCCTGGTGGCCGACATCACACGCAACGCCGGCGTCCCGCTCGCCGGCTGCGACCTGCTGCTGCTGGGCGCGGGCGGCGCGGCCGCGGGCGCGCTCGGCCCGCTGCTGCACGCCGGTGCGCGCCGCATC
>NZ_AFAL01000704.1 GCF_000193225.1 Verminephrobacter aporrectodeae subsp. tuberculatae At4
CAGACCCGAGTCCGCCGCCTGCAGCGACTGGCGGGCGACGGTGGCCGACTCCTGCGCCTGCGTCGAGACCTCGTTGATGCGCGTCGCCATGTCCAGGACGGAGCGGCCGGTTTCACCAATTTCGTGCAGTTGCTCGGTGGACGCGGCCAGCAGCTCGGTCGAGGTGTTGTCCACCAGCGCCGTGGTTTGCGCCACCCGGGTCGCCGTGCTCTGCACGCTGCCCACGAGTTGGCGCAGCTCTTCCACCGTGTAGTTCACCGAGTCGGCAATGGCGCCGGTGATGTCTTCGGTCACCGTGGCCTCCTGCGTCAGGTCGCCTTCGGCAACCACCTGCAGCTCGTTCATCAAACGCAAAATGGCGGCCTGGTTGGCGTCGTTGATGCGCTTGGCCTCCTGCTCCTGGCGCCGCGCGTCCTGCTCCTGGCGCCGCGCGTCCTTTTGCTGGACTTCGGCAACCGCCTGGCGTGCCCGGCTGTCGAGCAACTGGACGCGCGCAATCCCGATACCGCAAAGCAGCGCGACCAGCGCTGCGAGCGCGAGCGCCACGAGTTCGGCAACGCCCAAACCGGCTTGCGCGGACAGCTTGTCCTGCAGGGTTTCGAGCCCGCGGCGCAGGGGCTCGCTCTCGACGTTGATCGCCGTCTGCGCCTCGCGCGCGGACACCAGCCCCTGGAGGTTGCTCAGAACGGGGCCTGCCTCGGAACGTATCTGTTCGTAGAACTTGAGCAGCGCCTGCAACTGCTCGCGCGTCTGCTCGTCGCGGGTGGCCATCAGATGCAGTTCGGGGCTGCCATCGAGCAGACCCTGGATGATTTCCCGGAACGTGTTCAGGTCCTTGCCCAGCAGGAACACGGCCTCGGTACCCACGCCTTCCACGTTGTTCAATTCATTCGCCGACTTGCCGATGCGCTGGGTCAGCATCACCATCTGACCCACGGCAGAGATTTCACCGGCGGGCGCGTTCTGCTGCAGTTTCAGCGACGAGACCGTTTCCGCGATTTCGAGCAGGTCGGACGACTGGCGGTTGATGCTGCGCAGCGCATCGCTGACCTGCAGCAGAACTTTCTGCTGGCCCAGCACGACGCCGGCGTTGCGCTCGGCCCGCTCCACGAGCGGATTCACCGTGCCCAGTTCCGGCTTGAACGGATCGCCCAGGGACTGCACGCCCAATTTCTCATCGCCCGCGCCAAGAGCGCGCACATTGCGCGCCAGCACGCCCGCGCTGTCCTGCACATCGGTGAAGGCCTGCGGGCTGCCCTGCATCGCCAGAGACGCCGATTTGGCCAGACGCTGCGACTGCATCAGCGACTGCCCGGTCGCCGTCAGTTGCTGGGCGACGCGGTCGGTCTGCCGCAGCACCCAGCCGGAAATCAACACCAGCGCCACCACCGCCAGCGTCAGCAGCGCCAGCAAGCGGCGCTGGTGCGCGGTGACGGTCGAGCGCCCGAACAGGGGCAGGGAGACGAGATCCACCTGCGGCGCGGCCGCTTCCGGGGGACGCGAATCCGCGCCGTCCTGCGCACTGCGCATGGCCCCGGGGGGATGTGGCTTGTGCCCAATTCCGGTATCCGCGGCGCCAGTGTCCGGCAAGGCGGGTTTCTGATTGAACAGTTTTCCAAATTTGACGACGGACATGGTGCGGCCTTACAGAGAAATACTCAAGCACTGATATTCAGGAAAACGGGGTGTTGGGCCAGAATCTGCAAATTCAGCTCCTGCCAGCGGGCGCCGTTGGAATCGATATAGGTGTTGCCAAAGAACGCGGGCGAATTTTCTGCGGGGGGTTCGGATGAAACGAAGGCATCGGTTCCGCGCAAACCCGTCAGGCGATCCACCAATAACGCCGCGTTCACCTCCAGCGCGGCGTTGAAGGACAGCAGACTGGCATCCGCCAGCGACTGCTCGGTGCGGTGCGGCGCAAAACCCATCAGACCCGCAAGATCCACGATGCCGACCAGACCGCCACGCAAATTGGCAACGCCGAGAAACCAGCGCTGGGTATAGGGAACGGCCTGGATCGAAACCCAAGGGAAAATTTCCCCCGAATGTCCCAGCGGCAGCAAATAGAAATTCCCGGCGGACTCCACGGCCAGCCAGGATGAAACGGACGCACCCGCGCCCCTTGCCGCCTGCAGGCGCTCGGCAAGCCGGGCTTGGAACTCTCGCAGGACTTCGCGGTTGGCCATGAGCGCGCTGCAATTCAGTTCAGAGAGTCGATCTTGGCCTGCAATTCGGCGGGATCCACCGGCTTGGTGATATAGCCGCGCGCGCCCTGCCGCATGCCCCAGACACGATCCGTTTCCTGGTTCTTGCTCGTGCACATGATAATGGGTACGTCGGCGTACAACGGATCGCGGGAAATGGCCCGCGTGAGCTGAAAACCGTTTTGTCCGGGCATTACCACGTCCATCAGGATCAGATCGGGCTTGTCTTCGGCAAGCCGGCGAAAAGCCTCTTCGGCATTTTCTGCGGTGCGTACCAACATGCCTTTTTTCTGCAGAATGTCCGTCAGGAACATTAATTCCGTCTTTGAATCGTCGACGATCAGTATTTTATGGATAGGCATTGAATTGCTCCTTATTGGGAATTTCCGAATTGCTGAACTGCTTGCAACAGCTGGTCTTTGGTAAATGGCTTGGTGAGATACTCCTGGCAGCCGACCATGCGCCCGCGCGCCTTGTCGAACACCCCGTCCTTGGACGAAAGCATCACCACCGGTGTATGCGAGAAACGGGCATTGCGCTTGATGATGGCGCAGGTCTGATAGCCGTCGAGCTTGGGCATGAGGATGTCGCAGAATATCAGCTGGGGCTGGTAATCGTTGACCTTGGCCAAGGCGTCGAAACCGTCAGCGGCGAGCAGGACTTCGTGCCCTCCCTGCTTGAGGAAAATCTCGGCACTTCGGCGGATGGTATTGCTGTCGTCCACCACAAGTACCTTGAACACATTGGAAGATGCGTTTGTTGTAGTCAATTGTTACCACTCCCTCGTGGAAAATAAACAACACGATAAGGAACCGCTCTTCAAATCTGAATCATCTCGAAATCTTCCTTGCGGGCACCGCATTCCGGGCAAGTCCAATTCATCGAAACCTGCTCCCATGGCGTGTTCGGTGCCAGGCCATGCTCAGGCGAACCGGCTGCCTCATCATAAATCCAACCACAAATCAAGCACATCCAGGTTTTAGGGGCGATCACAGCTTGAAGGGCCTTCACATAGAATCTGCGGATTAACGATTGTATTCAGTTATCTCCGCAGCCAGCAACTTCCGCAACCCCTTCGAACCCTCAGCACAGGACCCGGTCCATGGCCACCCAAGCCCCCTCCCCTCCTTCTGGAATCATAGTCCCTGAAGATGGCGCCGCGCAGGAAACGAGTCCGGCTTGTGTGCTCACGTTCAACGCCAGCGACCCCAGCGGCGCGGGGGGACTGACCGCGGACATCACGGCCATTGCATCGGTCGGCGGGCACCCGATGGCGGTGGTCACCGGCGCCTATGAGCGCGACACCACCGGGATTTTCGATCACTTCAGCTTCGACGACGAGGCGGTGACGGACCAGGCGCAGGCCGTTCTCGAAGACCTTCCCGTGCAGGCCATCAAGATCGGCTTCGTGGGCAGCCCGGAGAACATCAGCGCCATCGCCAGGATCACGACCGACTACGACGAGGTCCCGGTGATTGCCTACATGCCCAACCTGTCCTGGTGGCACGACGAGTTGATCGACGCGTACATGGATGCCTTTGAGAATTTATTACTGCCGCAAACCTCGGTGTTGGTTGGGAACCACAGCACCCTGTGGCGCTGGCTGCTGCCGGACTGGACCGGCAGCAGCAGCCCCTGCGCGCGCGACATCGCCCGGGCCGCATCCGCACTGGGCGTGCCCTACACGCTGGTCACCGGCATTCCCCTGCCCGAGCAGTTCGTCGAAAACGTGCTCGCATCGCCCCACGAGGTGCTGGGCAGCGGCAAGTACGAGCTCTTCGACGCCACCTTCTGCGGCGCGGGCGACACGCTGTCGGCCGCGCTCACGGCCCTGGTGGCCAGCGGCAACGGCCTGGGCGAAGCCACCGGCGAAGCGCTGAGCTACCTCGACCGCTGCCTGAGCGCCGGTTTCCGCCCCGGAATGGGGCATATCGTTCCGGACCGCATGTTCTGGGCCCAGTCTGACGACGGCGACGAGGAGGAAGCCGCTACCATCGACGAAGCGCAGACCATCGAAGGCTTCGTGATGCCCCCCCATGACACCAAACACTGATCTGAACATTGCGCTGTTCGAGCGCGCCCAAGCGCTCATTCCCGGTGGCGTGAACTCACCGGTCCGGGCCTTCCGGGCCGTGGGCGGGACGCCGCGCTTCATCCGGCGCGCGCAGGGCGCCTGGCTCTGGGACGCCAACGGCCAGCGCTTCATCGACTACATCGGCTCCTGGGGGCCGATGATCCTGGGGCACGCGCACCCGGCCGTGCTCGAGGCCGTGCACCAGGCCGCGCGCGATGGCCTGAGCTTTGGCGCCCCCACCGAACGCGAGTTGGAACTCGCCGAGGAGATCCTCGGCCTGCTGCCGTCGATGGAGATGATCCGCCTCGTGAGTTCGGGAACCGAGGCCGCAATGAGCGCCATCCGCCTGGCGCGCGGCGCCACGGGGCGCAGCAAATTCATCAAGTTCGAAGGCTGCTACCACGGCCACGCCGACGCGCTGCTGGTCCGGGCCGGATCGGGCCTGGCGACCTTGGGCACCGCCACCAGCGCCGGCGTTCCACCCGAAGTGCTGCAACACACCCTGGTTCTGGAATACAACGCCATCGAGCAGCTTGAGCAGGCCTTCGCCCTGCACGGCAGCGAGCTCGCCTGCCTGGTGATCGAGCCGATCGCCGGCAACATGAACTTGGTGCGTGCCAGCGTGCCCTTCATGCGCCGCTGCCGCGAGCTGTGCACGCAGCATGGCGCACTGCTCGTTTTCGACGAGGTGATGACCGGTTTTCGCGTGGCCCTGGGCGGCGCGCAGAGCCTGTACGCCCGGGAGATCCCGGGCTTCAAGCCGGATCTGACGGTGCTGGGCAAGGTGATCGGCGGCGGCATGCCCCTGGCGGCCTTCGGCGGCCCGCGCGCGATCATGGAGAACCTCGCTCCTTCGGGCGCGGTCTACCAAGCCGGGACCTTGTCGGGCAACCCGGTCGCCACGGCCTGCGGCCTGGCCACGCTGCGCCAGATCAAGGAACCCGGTTTCTTTGCCGCACTCGCGGCGCGCACCCGCGCGCTGGTCGAGGGCCTCGAGGGCGCCGCGGCGGCCGAGGGCGTGGCCCTGTGCGCGGACAGCGAGGGCGGCATGTTCGGCTTCTTCCTGCTGCCCGAACTGCCGCGCAACTACGCGCAGGTGCTCAGGAGCGACGGCGCGCGCTTCAACCGCTTGTTCCACGGCCTGCTCGCGCGCGGCGTCTGCATTGCACCGGCGCTGTACGAGGCCGGTTTCGTGAGCGCCGCGCACAGCGCGGATGACATCGCACAGACCGTGGCTGCGGCGCACGAGGTGTTCCGGGAGCTATCCAGGCAGTAGCTGAGAAAGCAGCGCCGGCCAGCGCCCGGCGCTGGATTGCGCGCAAACCGGGGCTGCGGCGCAGCCGTCGCCGTCAATGGCGAAAGTGGCGCACGCCCGTGAACACCATGGCCAGGCCGCGCTCGTTCGCCGCGTCGATCACCTCCTGGTCGCGCACCGAACCACCGGGCTGGATCACGCAGACTGCGCCCGCGTCGGCGAGCACGTCGAGGCCGTCGCGAAAAGGGAAGAAGGCGTCGCTCGCCACCACCGTTCCCTGCAGCGTCAGCCCGGCGTGCTGCGCCTTGACTCTGGCAATGCGCGCCGAATCCAGGCGGCTCATCTGGCCCGCGCCCACGCCCACGGTCATTGCGTCCTTGCAGAACACGATGGCGTTGCTCTTGACGTACTTCGCGACCTGCCAGGCGAACAGCAGGTCTTGCAGCGCTTCGGGGCCGGGCTGCTTGTGCGTCACGACCCTCAGGTCGCCGGGCAACAGCCGATGGTTGTCGGCCGTTTGCAGCAGCAGGCCGGAGCCGATGCGCTTGGCGTCGATCGCGTTGCACCCGGCTCCCGCGGCGGGCAGCACGATCCGCAGCAGGCGCAAATTCGCCTTGGAGCGCAAGACCTGGAGCGCTTCTTCGGTGAAATCAGGGGCCAGCAGCACTTCGACGAACTGCTGTCTCAGCTGCCGGGCGGCCGCGCCATCGACCCGGCAGTTGAACGCGATGATGCCGCCAAAGGCGCTGGTCGGGTCGGTCTGGAACGCCTTGCGATAGGCGCTCAGCGCGTCGCTCCCCAGCGCCACACCGCAGGGGTTGGCGTGCTTGACGATCACGCAGGCCGCAGCGTCAAAGCTCTTCGCGCATTCCCAGGCCGCATCGGCGTCGGCGAGGTTGTTGTACGACAGTTCCTTGCCCTGCAACTGCTCGGCCGTGACCAGCGCGCCGGGTGCGGGGTGCAGGTCGCTGTACAGCGCAGCCTGCTGGTGCGCGTTCTCGCCATAGCGCAGGTCCTGCAACTTGGTGAAGATGGCGTTGCTCTGGCCGGGGAACTGCACGCGGACCGGCACATGGCTGTCAAAGGGCTTGGCGGCGTCGAAGACCACCGCCGAGAGGTAGTCGCTGATCGCCGCGTCGTACTGCGCAATGCGGTTGAACGCCGCCACCGCCAGCGCAAAGCGCAGCCCGTCGCTCAAGCCGCCGCCGGCCTCGAGTTCCGCGAGCACGGCGGGGTACTGCGAGGAATCGGTGAGCACGCCCACGTCCCGCCAGTTCTTCGCCGCGCTGCGCACCATCGCCGGGCCGCCGATGTCGATGTTCTCGATGGCCTGCGCCAGCGTGCAGTCGGCCTGCGCCACGGTGGACTCGAAGGGGTAGAGGTTGACCACCAGCAGGTCGATGGTGGCGATGCCCTGCTCCGCGAGCGCCGCCATATGCCCGGGCAATTCGCGCCGCGCCAGCAGGCCGGCGTGCACCCCGGGGTGCAGCGTCTTCACGCGGCCGTCGAGCATTTCGGGAAAGCGCGTGACTTCGGCCACCTCGGTCACGGGCAGGCCCTGGTCGGCGAGCAGCTTGGCGGTTCCGCCCGTGGACAGGAGCCTGATGCCCCGCGCGTGCAGGGCCCGCGCGAATTCGACGATGCCGGTTTTATCCGAGACGGAAAGGAGTGCATTCATGGCGCGGTGCGAAAGGTTTGAAGGAAAACAGGCGCAGTCCCCAAGCCAGGGACGCCGCCAAACCGATTTTTCCAAGCCCCGGGTAGCCCCCCTCGGGGGAGAGGTGCTCCCGTCAGATCATCTTGTGCTCGACGAGCTTCTTGCGCAGGGTGTTGCGATTCAGGCCCAGCCATTCCGCAGCGCGCGACTGGTTGTAGTTGGCATGCGTCATCACCACCTCGAGCAGCGGTTTTTCCACCACGCGCACCAGCATGTCGTACATGTCATCGGGTGTCTCGCTGCCCAAATCGCGAAAGTAGCCTTGCAGGCTATCGCGCACGCATTCTTCTATGTGTCTCTTGCTCATGCGATCACTCTCTCCCATTGTTGTATGTCTGCACCCGCATCAACGACAGCGGGCAGCCGGTCCATACGTTGCCCCAGAACGTCCAGGTAGCCGTCCACGGCCTGCCACTGCGCGGCGCAATCGTCCAGCGCAATGACGCGCTGCCGAAACGCCGCGCCGCCCGGCAGCGCACGCAAATACCAAGC
>NZ_AFAL01000703.1 GCF_000193225.1 Verminephrobacter aporrectodeae subsp. tuberculatae At4
CCGCAAAGCGGCGCGGACGTGCGGGAGCAGGCGCTCGCGGTGCGCGGCCCGGAACTCGACCCCCGTGACCCGGGCGCCGCCGCGGGCCAGCACCACGGCCACGTCGGCCCCCATGGTGCCGCCGCCCACGATCACGGTGCGCGCGTTGGCGGGTGAAATCGAATTCATGGCGTGTTTCCTGGCTGGCTGGTTTGCGGCGCAGTCCAAGGGGCATGGATTGCGTGGTCCAGCCGTGTTTTTCGATAGGCTGATTGGGTGGTTTTATATTTCATAACTTTTAGGCAAAGATACTTAGGCAATCCGCTCGGCCACAGCCGTGAACCCTGCCAAGGCAAGGTCGATTTCCTCTGCTCCCACATGCCGATGCGTGACGCAGCGTAACCGCTTCCAGCCCCAGGGACGCACCAGAACGCCAAGGCGCCGCAGGGCAGACTCCCATTGCGTCGCATCGAGCCCCGTGGCCCCCACATCGACCTGCACGATGTTGGTTTGAGGCCGCTTGGCGACAAGCCCCGCAATGCGGCCGATGCCCTCTGCAAGCCGCCGGGCAGCGAGGTGGTCGTCCGCCAGTCGCTCCACCATGGTGCTCACGGCCACCAGGCCCGCCGCGGCCGCGATGCCGACCTGGCGCTGGCTGCCGCCCAGCATTTTCCTCAGCGACCTTGCGCGCTGAATGGTTGCAGCCGACCCCGCAAGCACCGCACCCATGGGCGCGCTCAGCCCTTTGGAGAGGCAGAGCGACACCGTATCGGCAAAGGCGCTGATGTCTGCCGCCGCCACGCCCAGGGCGACCGCCGCATTCATCAGGCGCGCACCGTCCAGATGGACGCTGACGCCGACCCGCTTCGACGCCTCGAACGCGGCACGCATATGCTCCAGCGGCAATACCGTACCGCCGGCGTTGTTGTGCGAGGTCTCCAGGCACACCACGCCTGCACGCAGCCTGCCCAGGCCTGGCGCCAGGGCCTCGCCGAGCAGATCAAGGTCCATTGCACCATCGATCCCGGCAATGCTCTCGTAGAAGGCGCCGGTCAGCGCGGCCGCGCCACGTTCGCTCACATAGATGTGCGACGTAGCCTCCGACAGCACCAGTTCCTGGCGTTCCGCCTGCGCGAGTATCGCGAGCAGATTGGCCATCGTCGCGCTGGGAACGTAGAGCGCGGCCTCCTTGCCCAGCAGAGCCGCTGTGGACGATTCCAGCGTTTGCGCGGTCGGGTCCCCGTCGAGTCCGTCGTCTCCCAGTGGGGCGGATGCCATGCGCTCGTACATCGCTGGCGTTGGTCGCGTCACCGTGTCACTGCGCAGGTCCACGGGAGGCTTCCCGGCGGGGTTGGCCACAAGGGTTGCGCCGTGCGTCATTCGGCCGTCGCGCCAGACGCTCTCACGACCCCCGCCCACTTCGTGCGCTCGCTGTTCAGGAAGGCGACGAAAGCCTCCGGTGTGCCCGTGCGTACATATATGCCGCGCGTGGCGAGATTTGCACGCACGTCCGGCGCATTGAGCATGCGATTGATTTCCCTGTTCATAGTCTGGACGATATTTTCGGGTGTCCTTGCAGGCACCACGATGCCGTAGAGCGTGTAGTACTCAAAGCCCTTGAACCCGCTTTCGATGAAAGTAGGCACGTCGGGAAGTGAGGCATCGCGGGTTCCTGAGGTAACTGCCAGCGCGCGCAGCTTGCGGTCCTTGATCAGCGGCAGCGCCGACACCAGGGATGAAATGTAGAAATCGACCTGCCCACCCAGCATGTCGGTCATCGCCGGGCCACCCCCCTTGTAGGGTACGTGCAGGAGGCTGGCACCGGTCGTGACCCGCAGTTGCTCGGCCACCAAATGACCCACCGTGCCGTTGCCCGACGACGCATAGGCCAACTGCCTGGTTTTCGCCCCAGCCAGTAGCGACGCCAGGCTGTTGAAAGGGCTGTCGGCGTTCACGACCAGCACGGATACCCCGGTGCCCACCAGTGCAACGGGCGTGAGGTCCTTGACGGGATCGAAAGTCAGCTTCTTGTAGAGGAACTGGTTGACCGCCAGATTGCTGGTCTCGCCGACCACGGCGGTATACCCGTCCGGCGGCGACTTGGCGCCGAATTCCAGGCCGATGTTGTTCCCCGCGCCGGGCTTTGTGTCGACGATCACCTGCCACTTGGCCTGCTCGCCCAGTTTGGCCGCCAGCAAGCGGGCGACGGCGTCGGTGCCACCGCCCGGGGGGCTGGGCGACACGAGGTGGATGGTCCGCTCGGGAAAGGCCTGTGCATGAGCCACTCCTGCCGCCGCAGCCAGGATGAGGGCGCCTACACGTCGGGTGAGTCCGCGGGCGCGGAAAACAGGGAGCAGCGCGGGAAATGGGCAAACATGGATCACTTGGACAACTCCTGGCCACCGGGGCCATTGGAAGAACCTTGCTGGAATGGCAGGCGCCACCTTGGGATGCGGTCGCGGGCCTCTGCGCCCGGCGCTGGGGAAAATGTCCGCGATGGAGTAGATTAAGTAAATCGAATCTTTGATAGTTGTCGATTGAGGTTTTATGAATCTGGCAATGCTCACCACGTTGCAAGCCATCATCACCCAGGGCAGCTTCGTCGCTGCCGCCCAGAAGGTGGGCTGCACCCCCAGCGCAGTGACCCTGCAGGTGCGCCAGCTCGAAAAGTTCTTTGGCCGCCCGCTGTTCGACCGATCCTCGCGCATCGTCAGGCCCACGCAGCTCGCGTTGGAAGTCGCGGGCGTGGCCAAGGACTATTCAGAACGCTTGGCAGCGCTGCGCACCCACGCCACGTTCAGCGTATCCGGCGTCTTGCGGCTTGGGGCCATTACGAGCATCCAGACGGATGTGTTCCCGCATATTCTCAAGCGCTCCTTCGATGCGCATCCAGCACTGCAATTGCGGATTTCACCCTTGAACGACAGCGAAGATCTGCTGGATGCCCTCAAGGCCGACCGACTGGATGCCGTCATCGTGTCGCGGCCCGACGGCGGCGGCACGCGCCGCCTGCAATGGGCCGATCTGGCCCGGCAGGACTACGTGATGATCGCGCCAGCGGCAACGGCGTCCCTGGTTCCAAGTGCATTGCTTGCCGACTACGGCTGGATCGCCTACGACACGGCGCTGCCCGGAGGTCGCAAGGCTGCGCAGTACGTGCGCCGGTGCTTTCCCACTGCACGCAGCCGCATGGAGATGCGAAGCACGGATGCCATCGTCTCCATGGTGGCGCTGGGCTTGGGTGTGAGCATCCTGCCCCGACCCCGCGCGCCGCTGTTGGATGCCTACGGGGTACAGGTCGTCGCTCTTGGCGACGAAGCGCCCTATCGCCAGATTGCGCTCGCCTGGCGAGAAGCTGATGCGGCCCACCGAAGCATAGCGGCGGTGCTGAACATCGCACGGAGTGCGTTCAATGGGTCGGGATAAGGACTCTGGAACTGCGCGGCTTGACTGGCATATGGCCAGAGCGCGCCCTCTACGGCCACCTGCCGCCCGGCGTCCGAGATCGAACAATCGGCAACGCTTGACACAAAGTCTTATTCTGGATAATCTTTCTGAATGGCAAAACGCACAGCGGAACACCGAGCGCTTCTGGATCAAATTCAGCAGATCGCCGAAGGCATCGGCGCGACCTTTGCTCCTTTTTGCGAGGCGGTGGTCCACGACCTGTTGGACCCGGAGCACGCGATCATTTCAATCCACAACAACCTGTCGGGCAGGGAGGTGGGCGCGCCGGCCACGGAACTGGGTCTGGCGCGCATTTCCGATCCGGAGTACCCGCAGCTGATCGCGAACTACGCCAACCATTTCGCGGACGGACGGCAAGCCAAAAGCACGTCCATCGGGATCAAGGATGCCCACGGCAAGTACATCGCAGCGCTGTGCATGAATGTGGATCTCACCCTGTTTCGCGGTCTGCAAAACGTGCTGGGACAGTTCAGCAGCGTTGAAGGGGCGCCCTTGCAGGAGTCGCTCGACCCGACCGGTGCCGACGAGATTCGGGAACGCATCGACCAGTTCGCGGCGCGACTGGCGACCACACCGCATGCTTTGAAATCGGAAGACCGCAGAGCGTTGATACGCGAGCTCAAGGAGTCGGGCTGCATGGAAATTCGCCGCGCCATGGCGATCGTGGCACGCCACCTTGGCGTTTCGCGTGCAACGGTGTACAGCGATGCGAAGTGACGCGCAGTTGCTCTTGCTCGACAAGGCCCAAGTGCATGCCTTGTTGCAAACCGACGATGTTCTTGACGCCGTGCGAGAAGCCTTCGTCTTGCACAGTCGGCAGGAAGGGCGGGTGTTCCCGGTCATCAGGGAAGCGCTGGGATCGAATGCGGTTTTCGGCATCAAGGCAGGCGACGTTCCCTCCGAAGCGCTGCTCGGCTTCAAGGCCGCCGGATTCTGGCCGGACAACCGCCGGATCGGGGGCGATTCGCACCAGGCCACGATCATCCTGATCGACCCCGCTACCGGACGCCCCGTTTGCATCATCGATGGAAATGCCGTCACGACTTTGCGCACTGGTGCGGCGGGCGCACTCGGTTTGCAGCAGCTGGCACGCGCCGAAAGCACGCGGCTCTGCCTCTTCGGAACAGGCGTGCAGGGACGTATTCAGCTCAAGTTTGCACTGCGCGCCATGCCGAATCTTCGCCATCTGCTCTACGTCAACGCGGCAGGCCGCCCGGATGAAGCGTTCGAAGCCGAATTACGCGGCGAACGCGACATCGACATCGCGCACACGACGGACCGCAATGCCGCCGTGGCCCAAAGCGACGTCGTCATCACGGCAACGTCTGGCAGGAGCGCCCTCTTCGACGCTGACGCAGTTCGGCCTGGAACCCATCTCAACTGCGTTGGTACGGATACGAGGGGGAAGCGGGAACTCCCCATTGGCCTTCTGAACCGCGCTCGTGTCGTCGCGGACGACCGTGTTCAGGCGGCTCAGATCGGAGAAAGCCAGTGGTCGCCTGGCACCGACTGCATGGAACTGGGCGACTTGCTGACCGGAAAGGCGCTGCTTGATCGCCAACCCGGTGACGTCACCGTGTTCGACATGACAGGGCTGGCACTGCAAGACCTGACTGTCGCACGCATGCTGCAAACCAAGGCCGTGAACTGTCATTCCGGAACCCGCGTCGCTTGGCCCTGGTAGCGAATTTCTGACCTCTCCCTCCCTCCACTTCATTGTCCGAGCATGACAGACTTACCCAACTTTGACGACGTCACCGCTGCCGCCCGACGGATCGATGGCCACGCCCATCGAACACCCGTGTTGACCTCCCGCACGATCAACGACGAACTCGGTGCGCAGGTGTTCTTCAAGTGCGAAAACCTGCAACGTGTTGGTGCGTTCAAGTTCCGTGGCGCATTCAATGCCTTGTCAAAGTTCAGCGCTGCGCAGCGACGGGCGGGCGTCGTCGCCTTCTCCTCGGGCAATCACGCCCAGGCCATCGCGCTGTCTGCCAGGATGTTGGACATGCCGGCGACCATCGTCATGCCGCAGGATGCGCCCGCCGCGAAAGTCGCTGCGACGCGTGGCTATGGTGGCCAGGTCATATTCTTCGATCGCTACACGCAGGACCGGGAGCAAATCGGCCGCGATCTGGCCGAGAAGCACGGAATGACGCTCATTCCTTCCTACGACCATCCCGACGTCATCGCGGGCCAGGGAACCGCCGCCAAGGAATTGTTCGAAGAGATCGGCACGCTGGACGCCCTGTTCGTCTGCTTGGGTGGTGGCGGCTTGCTCGGTGGGTCCGCGCTCTCGGCACGTGCACTGTCGCCCGAAACCAAACTGTATGGCGCAGAGCCCGAGGCAGGAAACGACGGACAACGGTCGTTTCGCAGCGGAGCCATCGTGCACATCGATACGCCACAGACCATTGCGGACGGCGCTCAGACGCAGCATCTCGGGAACTACACCTTCCCCATCATCCGCCGAGACGTTGACGACGTGCTCACGGCCACGGACGCGCAACTCGTCGAGTGCATGCGTTTCTTCGCCACCCGGATGAAGTTGATCGTCGAACCGACTGGCTGCCTTGGATTGGCGGCCGCACGCACCATGAAAGATCAACTTCGGGGTCAGCGCGTGGGCGTAATCGTCAGTGGCGGCAATGTGGACGTGGACCAGTTTTGCGCTCTGCTGGCCAGATCAGCGCCGACCGCATCCAAAAACCCTTCTTAACCCCCATTGGAGAGAGTGATGAAAAAACTGTTCCTATCCCTGGCTGCATGCTGTGCAGTCCTTGGCGCGACGTCAGCCGCTCAGGCGTCAGACACGCTGACGAAGATTCGCGAGAGCGGCATCGTCGTGCTTGGCGTGCGCGACGGTGCCCCACCGCTTTCCTACACGAATGGGGGCGACAACTACGCGGGCTATCACGTCGAACTGTGCCAGCGAATCCTTGCCGGCATACAGCGTGACCTCAACCTGCCAAAGTTCACGACCAAGTTCCAGGTGGTCACATCCACCAACCGCATCCCGTTGGTCCAAAACGGCACCGTCGATATCGAATGCGGTACCACGACGAACAACTTGGCGCGGCAAGAGCAAGTTGCGTTTGCATTGACGACCTATGTGACCGAGATCCGGATGGTCGTGAAAGCGATCTCCGGCATCAGCTCGATGAGCCAACTGAAGGGTCGCCCTGTGGCGACAACGGCAGGTTCGACGGGTGGCAAGGCGCTCAGGATCTATCGACGCTCTACAGGACTCGATGTCAACGAGTTGGTATCCAAGGACCATGCCGAGAGCTTTCTGCTGTTGGAAAGTGGACGCGCAGATGCGTTCGTCATTGACGACAACATTGCCGCAGGCAACATCTCGATGGCAAAAAACCCGGATGAGTACAGGTTGACGGGAGAAGTCTTGAGCGTGGAGCCCATTGCATTGATGATGCGCAAGGACGACCCCGGGTTCAAAAAGGCAGTGGACGATCAGATTCGCAAGCTCATGCTCAGCGGTGAATTCGCGAAGCTTTATGACAAGTGGTTCGTCCAACCCATTCCTCCCAAAGGCATTGCCGTCAATTTGCCGATGGGCAGCACGCTGAAAAATCTGATCAGCAGTCCGAATGACAAGGCGGCGGAGACCTACGAGAAGATGTGACGAGCGCACGGCCAAGCGCATCTCCGAGTCGTTGGGAACGGCCACTGTCGATGGCCTGACTACCGATAATGGACAGGAGACAAGACACGATGCGTTACGAACTGACGGACCTGCGGCTTTTCCTGGCGATTGCCCAGGCGAAGAGCCTCTCTACAGGCGCCTGTGCAGTGCACATCACGGCTTCGTCGGCGAGTTACCGACTCAAGAACCTTGAACACGCGCTGGGCACATCCCTGTTCGTGCGCAATGCGCGTGGCATGGAACTGACTCCGGCAGGCGAGGCGGTGCTCGCGCACGTCCGCGAATTGTTCGAGGGGGTCGAGCGCATGCACGAAGATGTGGGTCGGTTCACTTCAGGCCTCAAGGGGCATGTTCGATTGACCGCCAACAGCAGTGCACTGAACGGTTTCATCACCCCAAGTCTGGGGCGTTTTCTGGTTCTCCATCCCCATGTTGACGCAGACATCGAAGAACGCCAAAGCGAAACCATCCCTGCCGCAGTGCTCGCGCGCGAGGCGGACATCGGCATCTTCGCGGGGGAGACGGGCGTTGCCGGGTTGAACCTGCATCGGTACGCTTTGGATCAGCTTGTCATCGCAGTTCCTCCCGCCCATCCCCTTGCGCGAGAGCGCGAGATCAAGCTGGGCGCGGCACTCGATTTTGAGTTCGTGTGCATGAACCGCAGTAGCAGCAACTTCCTGTTCCTGCGAGACATGGCCCAGAAGGCTGGTCGCCAACTGCGCGTGCGCCTGCATACCCACAGTTTCGAGGCCGTGCTGTCACTGGTTGAGGCGGGTGTGGGTGTTGCGTTGCTTCCCCGAAGCGTCATTGCCATAGCGCCCGATGCGCGCGCAATCACCATGCTTGCGCTCGCTGAAACGTGGGCGGCTCGAGAACTGAATCTTGTCGTGCGCGCAGACGCCCGCTTGCCGACGTTTGCGAAGGCGTTCATGCAGTCCCTGCTGGACGATCCCCGTGTGGCGGTCACGCGGGAGCCCCCTGCGTCAGAATAGTTCAGGCCCCCATAGAGAAATAGGTACGACCCCGCTCGTCAGGCTTGCGCAGCGTGCGATGCCGCCTTCTTGTCCACGAATGCTTGCATAAAACGCTGCGGCTCACCCGTCGCAAACGCACTGGCGAACTCGCCGACGCCATTTTCGATCGCCCTATCCAGGGGATCTTGTTTCCATTCCCGCAGCAACCTCTTTTGCTGGCGAAGCACGGACGGTCCATAGGACGCGAATTGGCTTGCTACGCGCGCGACCTCTTGGTCGAGTTCCTCAAGACTGACCACGGTGTCGACCAGGCCCCACGCTGCCGCTTTGGCAGCATCGATGTTGTCCCCGGTCAGCAGCATCCAGTTCGCGCGAGCATTTCCGATGAGGCCAGGCATCAACGCGGCGTGGATGATCGACGGAATGCCGACCTTTACTTCAGGCATCCCGAAATGCGCCTGACTCGCCGCGATCCGGATGTCGCACGCCATCGCAAGCTCAAGTCCGCCGCCCAGGGTCCACCCCGGAATTCTGGCGATGACGGGTGTCGGAAACTGGCGCACGGCTTCGCACAGCTGCCTGAGATTGTCGATGAACAGCTTCGCCGTTACCGTGTCCAGCGCGCCCATCTCCCTGATGTCAGCACCTGCGACGAATGCCTTGTCCCCTGTCCCGCGAAGAACCACGGCGCGCACGCGCGAATCGCCGGCAAGATGGCGCAAGCCATTGATCAGGTCCGTGATGACGGGTGTCCCAAGGATGTTGAGCGACCCCGCTTCGCGAATCGTGAGGGTGGCCACCCCTTGGGGGTCCACGCCGATTGCCGCATGCTGCAGCTTGGGCGCAGCGCCCGTTTCAGAGTTTTTCAAAACCGATCTCCCGGATGATTTTTTTCCAAAGTTCGTTCTGGCTTGCGACGAGTTTTCCGAAATCGGTTCGAGACATGGGACTTGGAATCGCCCCCTGCTTCTCGATGGCGGCGATTACTTCGGGATCCGCGAGCGCTTGGTGCACCGCTTCATTGAGCTGATCGAGAATTTTTGACGGGGTGGCTGCCGGTGCCCCGAGGCCGAACCATGAGGGGTTGTTCATTGCCGGCAGACCCGCCTCCGCATAGGTCGGAACCTGCGGCAAGAACTTCAGCCGCTGCTTGGCCGCGACCGCCAGAGGGCGAATCTGACCCGACTGGATAAGGCCGGCAGAGGAAGGGATGTTGTCGAACACCAGGTTGATCTGCCCTGGGATCAAGTCCGCCAGCGCCGGTCCCAAGCCCTTGTAAGGCACATGCAGCATCCTCGTACCGGTCACGTTCTTGAACAGTTCGCCATTGATGTGGCTGAGTCCGCCGTTGCCGGAGGAACCGAACGCATACCTGTCCGGATGGGCTCTGAGCTCGCTCACCAGTCCTTTCAGGTCATTCGCCGGAAAGCCCGGGTTGACAACCAGCACATTCGGCACGTCGGCGATATTGCTGATCGGCGCAAAGTCCTTGACGGGGTCATACGCCGCCTTGGTGTAGACGTTCGGGTTCACCGCATGTGAACTCTCCACCACCATCACCAGGGTGTAGCCATCAGCGGCTTGCTTGGATGCGTACGCCGCGCCCACCGCTCCGCCAGCACCCGGACGATTCTCCACGACGAATGGCTGCTTCAAAATGGCCCCCAGCTTGGTCCCGATGATGCGGGCCAACAGATCGGTCGTACCGCCTGGCGCGTACGGGACGATGAGTTTCACGGGCCTGTCCGGGTAGTCCTGAGCGAAGGCGGGCGTCGATGCCGCGGTGCAGAGCAGGCCCAACGCCATGAGGCTTCTTCTATTCATGTTGCTGTTCTTTCCTGGTTTCGGTGGCTCGTCCGCGGGGTTGGCGTTCGCTTGCATTGAAGCGAGACCGGAGCATCAGGACCACGACGGCGGCTCCGTCGATGGCGCTGCCAATGAAGGGGGCGCAGCCACCCGCGCACTGGAACGCGTGTGCGGCGACGACAGCATGGGATTGCGGACTGTCCGTATCTGGCCCAAGCCAGGGTGATTCAGCGCCTGGACCATCTGGCGATGCTGGACCTGGGGATCGTTGAACACCTCCTCCAGGCTATTGATCGGACCCCATGGCACACCCGCTTCATCGAACGCGTCGGTCCAGCTGCGGCGTACCCGCGTCTTGAACAGGTTCGCCAGCAGTTCGCGCAACGCGGGAAGATGCGCGATCCGGTTTGAATTGCTCGCAAACCTTTCATCCGTCGCCAGCTCCGGTGCGCCGGCCACCTGGCAGAAGCGCTGAAACTGTGTGTCATTCCCGATCGCCAGAATCACATGCCCGTCGGCGCACTGGAACACCTCGTAGGGCGCACAGTGGGGATGCGCGTTGCCACTGCGCTGAGGATTCACGCCAGAAAGCAAATAGCTGGCGCCCTGATTGGCATTCAGCGCAACGGCCACGTCGAGCAGCGCGATGTCCAGATACTGCCCTTGTCCGGTGCGCTCGCGCTGAAGCAGGGCGGCAAGCACCGCAGATGTGGCATACATCCCGGTCGTCAAATCCACTACGGCAACACCCGTGCGCAGCGGCCCCGAACCAGGGGCGCCATCGGGCTGCCCCGTATAACTCATGAGTCCGCCCATTCCCTGAAATACGTAGTCGTAGCCCGGCTTGTCCGCCATGGGGCCCGTTTGACCGAATCCCGTGATGGCCAGGTAGATCAGCCTTGGATTGATGCGTCGTACGGATTCGTAGTCCAGCCCGTAGCGCGCAAGAGTGCCTACTTTGAAATTCTCGACGAACACGTCAGCGTCTTGAACCAGCGTACGGATCGCCTGCGCACCGGCCTCGCCGGCGAAGTCGATTGCCACGGACCGCTTTCCCCGATTGCAACAACTGAAGTAGGACGACAGCCGCTCGCCGCCCTCCTCCTCTTTGGTATGGAGAGGCCCCCATTGCCGCGTATCGTCGCCACGTCCGGGGTGTTCGACCTTGATGACCTGCGCACCCAGGTCGGCAAGATTCTGGGTACACCAAGGCCCTGCAAGAATCCTCGAAAGATCGAGGACCTTGATGCCGGCAAGCGCCTGATCGAGCATTTCGTCTCCACTTCATGAAAGCAGAGAGCAGTCTATGTACGCGCCCTTCGTGCATCCAGTCGAATGTTTCGAAACGGGGCTTCGGGAAATTCGAACGGCGCGCCTCCACGCCGGAGTACTCTCGAGCTTCCCCCTCGTTCAGACCCATATCTGAATTGGAAAAGACTATGATGCCGGAATTCGTTGGCTTCGGCACACGACTAAATAGAAGGCACACATGGATCAGGGAATCACAACAGTCAATCCGCGCGGCTCTACTTGGCAGCGCTGGGACCCGCATATCCATGCACCAGGCACCGCCCTCAACGACGGCTACGCCGGCGCTGACCCATGGGCGGTTTTCCTCGAGAAAATCGAGAAGAGTGATCCTCCTATCCGCGTGCTGGGCATCACCGACTACTGCGGCATCGACTGCTATGTCAAGACCGTGGAGCGTCAAAAGGGCGGGCACTTGCAGGGCGTCGGACTCATCTTCCCAAACATCGAGTTCCGCCTGTCGATCGAGACCGCGAAAGGCCCTGGCATCAACCTGCACCTGCTGTTTTCGCCCGAGGCCCCGGACCACGCTGACCGCATTCGCGCATTCTTGAGCGGGCTGACCTTTTCCCATCAGCAGGAGAAATTTCGGTGCATACGACCTGATCTCATTCGACTCGGCCGCACGTTCGATGCGGCGCTGACGAACGAAGACTCAGCCTACCGGGAGGGTGTCAACCAATTCAAGGTCCGCCTAGATGCCTTGCAGGACGCCTTCAACGACAGCGCATGGCTGCGTGCAAACTGTCTCGTTGCGGTATCCGGTGGCGGTACCGATGGCACGTCGGGACTGCAGGGCGACGGCGGACAATGGGCGGCAACCCGCAAGAACATCGAGCGGTTTGCGCACATCATCTTCTCGGCCAATCCGAAGCAAGTTGCCTTCTACCTCGGCCGCGGCGCGGCCACGCTTGAAGACATGGAAAAAAAGTGGGGAGGCCGCAAGCCCTGCCTGCATGGATCCGACGCGCATTCCGCAGACCGTGTCGGGCTACCCGACCAGATGCGCCGATGCTGGCTCCACGGCGACCTGACTTTTGAGACGTTGCGCCAAGCAGTAATCGAACCAGAAGGTCGTGTGCACATCGGTGAGGCCCCGCCCCAGGGCGCGCTGCCGGGCAATGCGATCCGATCGGTCCACGTCTCGGACGCGCCCTGGATGAGCCCTGCGCTCGTACCCATCAACGCCGGCATGGTGGCCATCATCGGCGCACGGGGCTCCGGGAAAACAGCTCTAGCCGACTTCATTGCCACCGGCGCCTATGGTGTCTCCGATCGCTTGAATGCGAACTCGTTTCTGCACCGCGCGAAGAAGTTTCTGCGAACAACCCGGGCCGAGCTGCTTTGGGAAAACGACGAGCGCACTGCCAACGAAGTGACCTCTAATGAGCACGAAAACCTCTGGGATGCGGCCCACGTTCAATATCTGTCCCAGCAGTTTGTCGAGCAGCTGTGTTCGTCCGAAGGACTGGAAGATTCTCTGGTGGATGAGATTCAGCGGGTGATTTTCGATGCGCACCCCGAGGAGGATCGTCTGGATGTGGCCGATTTCACCGCACTGCTGACATTGCGAATGCAGGCAGCGCGCGACGCGCGCGATCGGCATCGTCACACACTCGGGCGCGCCACCGACAGCATCAACACGGAGTATGTCAGGAAGGATGGCTTGCCGCAGCTGGAGAAAGATCGCGACGAGACCATCAGGACGCTAACGACGGACCAAGCCAATCGCTCTCAGCTGCTTCCCAAGGGGCAAGACCAGCGCGCAAAGCAACTGGAGGATTTCTCTACGGCGGTGGAAGCGAAGCGGCGAACTCTTGCCGGCGTGCAGGCCCGAGTTCAGGCCTTGGCGAGTTTGCAAACGGATGTGAGCACATTCAGGACGCAGACCGGTTCGGAATGGCTCGTCGATGCCCAGGAGCGGCGCGCCGACGCCGGGCTGTCCAAGGATGACTGGAAACAATTCGAAGTGGATTTCACCGGCGACGTCGATTCGCTGCTACGACAGCGCCTGGAGCGGGCGCGAGCCGAGGCATTGCGGATTCAAGGGATGGCACCCAAGCCGCCCGCTAACGGCGCACCGGCGGTGCCCGATCCAAATGTGCCACTTATCGCGAATGGAACGGACCTGTCCACCCAACCGCTGAACCTGCTGACCCAGGAGCGGGCTCGACTGCAGAAACTTGCGGGGATCGATGAGCAAAACGCTCGCCGCTATCGGTTGCTGACGGAGAAAATCACGCACGCTAACTCGATCCTCCCGAAGCTGAACACGGAGATAGAGCGCGCTAAGAAGGCTGACGAGATGCTTCGGCAGCTCCGGGGTGAGCGCACAGAGGCCTACCGAGGCATCTTCACGGCAATTATTGAGGAAGAGCGCGAACTCTCCCAACTCTACGCCCCGCTCCAAGAGCGCATCGCGGCGGGCTCCCGCGCGGTGAAGAAGCTCTCGTTCTCCGTTCGCAGAGAGGTCAACACCAATGCATGGGCGGAGCACGGCGAGCAACTGCTGGACTTGCGCAAGGGTTCATTCCGTCGTGGCGAACTGCTGAATGCCGCCGAGGATTTGCTGGGCAACGCATGGCGTCGGGGATCGGCTGACGACGCTGCAGTAGCGATGAAAGCTTTCATGGACAGGCATGCGGGGTCGCTGCCACAACAGCGACCCGAGAATATGCCTCGTCTCGAATGGTCCCGCTCCGTGTCTGAGTGGCTGTACAACACCGACCACATTCAAGTGGGCTATGGTCTGCGCTACGAGGATGTTGACATTGAGCGGTTGTCACCGGGCACGCGAGGCATTGTGTTGTTGCTGTTGTACCTTGCCATCGATGCTCACGATGACCGACCACTGATCATCGACCAACCCGAGGAGAACCTGGACCCTCAATCCGTGTTCGAGGAACTGGTGCCGGTGTTCTGTGAGGCAAAGAAGCGGCGCCAGATCATCATCGTGACGCACAACGCCAACTTGGTCGTGAACACCGATGTCGACCAAGTCATCGTAGCCCGCTGCGGTGCGCACCAACCGGACGAATTGCCCAAGATCACGTACGAAAGCGGCGGTCTGGAAAATCCGAAAATCCGCGAGGCAGTGTGTTCCATCCTCGAAGGCGGAGAACGCGCCTTTCAAGAGCGAGCCCGGCGCCTGCGCGTGAATCTCACGGCGCCTGCTCCGACTGTCCGCCGGCCTACATAGCGGCAGATTCGGGGATCCCCGGTTCAGAGCATTTCGTTATACACAGCTCCCCTGAGCCTGAAGCTCGCGACAGAACCTGATGCCAGCGGCAAAGTCAAGAATGCGCTGCATTCCCAGCCAGATGGTCTTGACTCCGGGCTCACCATCGCGCTTTCGCGCAAGAAAGCCCCCCAGCCTGGCAATCAGCCGCACCACCTCGTTGAGCGTGGGCGGCTCCTTGGGCAACTCTTGCTTGTTCAGG
>NZ_AFAL01000702.1 GCF_000193225.1 Verminephrobacter aporrectodeae subsp. tuberculatae At4
CGATATGGACGGCGCGCGCGCCGTGCGTGGCAAAGCGCGGATCGCGCGCAAGCCCTTCGGATTCGCCGATGGCGGCAAAAAAGCTGCGCCAGTGCTTGTCGTTGTAAATCAGCACGCACAGCATGCCGTCCTGCGTGGCGTAGGGCCTGCGGTGCACGCTGAGCAGCCGCGCGTAGCCCGGCCCGCCCAGCGGGGGATCGAAGCTCTGGCCCGCCATATGGTCGCCCAGAACGAACTGGGCCATGGCCTCGAACATGGGAACGACGATGGCCTGTCCCCGGCCCGTGCGCTCGCGCGCGTACAGCGCGGCCGTGACGGCGTAGACCGCGTGCAGCCCGGTGACGCGGTCCGCGAGCGTGGTCGGCGCGTAGGCCGGCTCGGGCGCGCCGTACTGCTGCATCAGCCAGGGGATTCCGGTGGCGCCCTGGATCAGGTCGTCGTAGGCCGGGCGCGCGGCGTCGGGCCCTTGCTGGTCGAAGCCGCAGCAGCTCACGTGGATGATGCGCGGGTTGCGCGCGCGCACCGCCTCGTAGTCCAGCCCCAGCCGCGCGAGCGCCTGCGGCCGCACGTTGCTGATGAGCAGGTCGCAGCCCTCGGCGAGCCTCAGGGCGGCCTCGCGCCCGGCGGGATGCTTGAGGTCCAGCGCGATGCTGCGCTTGCCGGCATTCGCGTGCAGAAAGATATGCCCCATGCCCGCGTTGCGCATCGGCCCCACATGGCGCAGGTTGTCGCCCTCGGGGGGTTCGAGCTTGACGACGTCGGCGCCGAGCTGGGCCAGGATCTGTGTGGCAAACGGCCCCAGGATGACCGAGGTGAGATCAAGGATCTTCACGCCCGCAAGCGGGCCTGCGGGCGCAGGTGTGGTGTTTGGCATGGGTTAGCTGCTCTTGGTCGTCGGCTGATCGGGGTACTCATTCGGGCCGGATTCCGGCCTGCTGGATCAGCCCGCGCCAATGCGCGAGCTGCTCGGCCACGTACCGGGCGAACGCCTCGGGGGTCTTGCTGGGCCAGACCTGAAAGCCGATCTGCGCCAGCTTGTCCTGCGTTTCCTTCTCGGCGAGCACCGCCTGGAGTTCGGCATGCAGGCGCTGCACGACGCCGGGCGGCATGCCCGCGGGCCCGAAGATGCCGTTCCACGAGGTCAGGTCAAAGCCCTTGACGACGCGTCCGATGGGCGGCACGCCGGGCAGCAGGGCCGAGGGCTGGGTGGTGGTGACTCCCAGCGTGCGCAGCTTGTCGCTGGTGAGCATGCTGCGGCCCGACCCCAGATCCACCACGTACACCTGCACCTGCCCGCCGACGAGGTCGGCCATGGCCTGCGGGCTCGACCGGTAGGGCACGCCCAGGATGTCGATTCCGGTGATCTGCTTGATGCTCTCCATCGCCACCAGGGAGGTGCTGTTCGGCGTGGCGTAGCTGAGCCTGCCCGGGTGCGCGCGCGCATGCGCGATGAGCTCGGTCAGCGATCGCGCAGGAACCGAGGGGTGCACGGCGAGCGCGAAGGGCAGTTCACCCACGCGCGCCACGGGCGTGAAGTCCTTGATCGGGTCGTACTTCAGGTTGCCGTAGAGCGCCGGGTTGGCCGAGTGCGAGGTGTTGGTCGCCATGAACAGCGTGTAGCCGTCGGGCCGCGCCTTGGCGACGAACTGCGCGCCCAATTGCGCGTTGGCGCCGGGCCGGTTGTCCACCAGCACCGGCTGCCCGAGCCGCTCGGCCAGCTTCTGGCCCAGCGTGCGCGCCACCGAATCCGTTCCGCTGCCCGCAGCGAACGGCACCACCAGCGTGATCGGCGCGGCGGGGTAGGGCGTCTGCGCCAGCGCGCACGTGCTGGCCGCCGCCAAGCCGCATGCGGCCAGCGCGGCCCGAAGGATCTGCTGCATGTGTCGATGTCTCCTGAATCGTTTTGTTTTGTTAGGCCGACCTGCCCGGGCCGCAGCGTAGCACGTTGGCGCGCGCAGCCATTGGCGTCCACTGACCGGAGCGCCCCATTGGCATTGCGGCATTGCGGCATTGCGGCATTGCGGATCAATTGGGTGCTCCTTCGCTGTGCAAGACGAGCGTATACGGTGCACGGCAAGCACCACCGACCTCTGGCCTGCGCGCGCTAGAATCCCACGGTTCCAAGCCGAATGCCCCCCACCATGTCCGAACACAAGCCCCCGCACACCCCCGAAGCACCATCGAACGACCCGGTGGAAAACATCGTTTCCGTGGTTCCCCTGGTGTTGCCCGTGGTCGGCGCAATCATGATGTTCCTGCTGGCATTCATCGCCGTGGTGATGACCTGATCGCCTGGCGCCGCCGGCCCCGCAACGCGGCGCACCCGCCCGATCGGTAGGCCCCATGCGACGACCCGGGCATGCCCTCGTCCTTTTTTCCGGCGGCCAGGACTCCAGCACCTGCCTGGCCTGGGCGCTGGAATGCTTTTCCCATGTGGAGACCATCGGCTTTGACTACGGCCAGCGCCACCACGTGGAACTCCAGGCCCGCGAGCGCGTGCTGGCGGGCATTCGCGAGCGCTTTCCCCGGTGGCGCGAGCGGCTCGGCGCCGACCACCTGCTCGATCTGACCGTGCTGGGCCGCATCAGCGACACGGCGCTGACCCGCGACGCAGAGATCCAAATGACCGCCGCCGGCCTGCCCAACACCTTTGTTCCGGGGCGCAACCTGCTGTTCTTCAACCTGGCCGCCGCCGTGGGCTATCGGCGCGGCTTGCACACCCTGGTGGGCGGCATGTGCGAGACCGATTTCTCGGGCTACCCCGACTGCCGCGACGACAGCCTCAAGGCCCTGCAAGTGGCCGTGTCCCTGGGACTGGGGCAGCGCTTCACCATCGAAACACCGCTCATGTGGCTGGACAAGGCCGATACCTGGGAACTCGCCCGCTCGCTCGGTGGGCCGGCGTTGGTGGAACTGATCGTGAACGATTCACACAGCTGCTACCACGGCGTGCGCGAGCAGTTGCACGCCTGGGGATACGGCTGCGCAAGCTGCCCGGCGTGCGCGCTGCGCCAAGCCGGCTACGAGCGCTGGAAGGCCCGCCCGGCAACTGCCTGATGGTGGTCGGCTTGCGCGCAGAGGCGGGCGGTAGTTTCCGTTTTCAGTAGGAGCACTTGCGCAGGTCGGTCACGCCGGGGGTGCCCATTGCGCGGTTCAACTCGGCCATGATGCGCGGGTCGCGCAAGGCGGTTTGCCAAGTGCGCTCATCCGCCATGGCTTGGCGGCGGCTTTCGGCCCAGGACTGGGCCGCGTGGCGCAGGGCAATGCCGGCACGGCGCGTGGGGGCGGCAAGCAGCGCCAGCGCGGCGAAGGCCAGGAGCCACAACAGCATCCATGCGGTGAGCAGATGGTCATCGCTCCAACTGTCGATCGCCCGGCTGGCCAACACCAGCATGGCCGAAACCATGGCCGCGAGCAGCAGGGTGGCCGTGCCACGGGCGCTGTTGAAACCGGCTGCGGCGTGCTTGAGCGCCGACAGCGCGTTCTCCACGCGCACGACACCGGGGTGTTCGCTGGGGTACTCAACGTTTGCAAAGCTGGTCATTTCGCTTTCCCTTTTTCAACGCCCATGGCGTAATTGCCGGGCGATGCAGCGATACTAGGGTTTACCCTTGATCTATTCAACTTATTATTCTGAATTGTTGTCATTCATGTTGGTGATGAACAAGCCATGGGCCTGCTGAATTTCCGCTCTCTGGACCTGAACCTGTTGCGCGTGTTCGACGAGGTGATGGCGCAGCGCAGCCTGACCCGTGCCGCGCACCGGCTCTCGCTGTCCCAGCCCGCCGTGAGCAACGCCATGCGCCGCCTGCGCGAAGTGCTGGGCGACGAACTGCTGGTGCGCAGCGGGCAGGGGGTGGAGCCCACGCCGCGCGCCCTCGCGCTCTGGCCGCCGGTGCGCGAGGCGCTCACGCAGTTGCAGGAGTCGCTGGCGCCGGGGCACTTCGATCCGGCGACGGCCGAGTCCACCCTGGTGCTGGCGATGGCCGACGCGACGGCCGCCACCCTGGTGCCGGCGCTGGTGGAGAGCATCGAGCGCGAGGCGCCGGGGGTCTCGGTGCGGGTGCTGCCCTTGACGACCCGGGATCCGCGGCGCCTGCTCGACGAGCAGGCCGCGGACATGGCGGTCGGCCATTTCCCCGCGGTGCTCGCGGACCTCACGGCGCGGGCGCAGTCGGGCGGCGGGCTGGCCTTTGAAAGCCGGCGGCTCTACGACGGGGAATACACCTGCGTGATGCGCCAGGACCACCCCCTGGCGCATGCCCCGCTGACGCTCGACGCCTATTGCGCGGCACGCCACATGCTGGTCAGCTTCTCGGGCCGCCCCTTTGGTTTCATCGACGAGGCCCTGGCCTCGCTGGGCCGAAAGCGCAAGGTGGTGATCACGGTAAACCAGTTCTTCACGGCCGCGCGGGTAGTGTCCGGATCGGACCTGCTGACCGTGCTGCCGCGCCACTTCGTTCCCGTGACGGGCCTGGCCGACGTGCTCGCGCAAAGGGCCTTGCCGCTCGACGTGCCCCCCGTCCACGTAGACGCACTCTGGCGCAGGAACGGCCCCCAGCAAAGCGCCGTCAACTGGCTGCTGCACGCACTGGCCCGCTGCGTGCGCCAGATTTTCCCGCAGCAGCCCGGGTCGTAGACGATTTCCAAGAGGAGTTGAACAGCATGATGAGCAATTTGTTTACGGATGATCTTGCCGCCACACGGCGGCTGTTTGAAGAACTCCTGGGCTTCCAAGTCGAGTTTGAGGCCGACTGGTTCGTCCGCATGAAAGCGCCAACCGGTGGGCAACTTGGTGTTATGGCCCGCACCAGCGAATTCATTCCGAAGGGGCATCAGAAGTTGCCGCAGGGCGTGATGATCACGGTGGTGGTGGACGACGTTGAGTCCTTGTTTGCCGTAGCGAAAGAGATGCAGCTCAACATCCTTGAGCCCCCTCGAGATTTGCCCTATGGGCAGCGTCGAATGCTGCTGCTGGATGCCAGTGGTGCGCTCGTGGACGTGTCTTCGCCCACCGCCCCGGTGGATTCACGCTATACAAGCTGAAGGGGCCCTGCGCTCAGGTTCTTGGTTTGTACGCGACAGCGTCGATCTCGACCCGGGCATCGACCATGAGCCGCGCTTCGGTGGTCGAACGCGCCGGCTTGTTCGCGCCGAAGTAGCCCATGTAGATGCGGTTGAAGGCGCCAAAGTCGCGCGCGTCCTGCAGCCAAACGGTGCTCTTGCACACGTCGTCGAGCGTGGCGCCGGCCAGCGCGAGCACGGCCTTGAGGTTTTCCATCACCTGGCGCGTCTGCGCCTCGATTCCGCCGGCAACGATTTCGCCGTCCTGGTTCGCGGGCACCTGGCCCGATACGTAGACGAAGTCACCGGCGCGCACGGCCGGGGAGAAGGGGCGGACCTGGCGGTCGGAGGCGGCGGGCGGGGCGCCAAGGTATTCGAGGGGCATGGGAACTCCTTTTTTGGGAGGGAACGGGAGGAGGCGACGGGCCGCGAGTATCTTCCGGAAATGAAAATATATTTCATAAATACTCGTTGAACCAGGGTAAGCCCGGATGATTTCAGCGGGAACATGCGCCAAATTCCAAGTCAGAGAGAAAATTTCTTTCTGATACTGCCTGTGCCCCACAAGGAGCTCCCCATGCCCCACGCCGCTTGCGTCCAGCGCCCCCTCTGGCCCCGGCTGTTCGCCGGCCTGCTCGCGCTGCTGTGCGCCGCGCTGCCCCAGCGGGGCGTGCAGGCGCAGGGCGCGCGCAATTTCGCCACGCTGGCGCTGGTGGCCGAGCCGCAGACCCTGGACCCGATGGCCTCGAGCGCCGACCTGGTCGCAACGATCATGCAGCATGTGTACGAGACGCTCTACACCTTTGACGCCAAGTGGAACGTGGTGCCGATGCTCGCCGAAGGCATGCCGAAGGTCTCGGCCGACGGCAAGACCTACGCCATCACCCTGCGCCGGGGCGTGATGCTGCACAACGGGCGCGAACTCAGCGCCGACGACGTGGTCGCGAGCCTGCAGCGCTGGATGGAGCAATCGCCGCGCGGCAAGGCCATGGGCCGGGTCGTCGGGAGCCTCAGGGCCCAGGGCGCGCTGGGCATCGAGGTCGTTCTCCGGGAAGCCTATGCGCCGCTGCTCGCACAACTCGCGCTGCCCAGCGGGATGGCCGCGATCATGGCCAGGGACGCGATCGCCTCGCCGCTGAAGGACTTTGTCGGCACCGGCCCCTACCGCTTCAAGGAACGCCGCCCCGACCAGTTCGTGCTGCTCACGCGCTTCGAGCGGTACAGCGCGCGCCCGGAGCCCGCGAGCGGCTACGGTGGCAGGCGCGCAGCGGCGATCGAGGAACTGCGCTTCGTCCCCGTACCCAACGCGGCCACGCGCGTCGAAGGCGCGCTCGCCGGCCAGTACGACTACGCCGACCTGCTGCCGGTGGAGGCGCTGCCGCGGCTGGAGAAGTCCGGCGGCAAGACCTTGGCCATCATGACGCCCGCGTTCGGCTTTGCGTACCTGGTGCTCAACACCCGCGAAGGCGTGGCCGCGAGCCAGCCGCTGCGCCAGGCGATCCAGACCGCGCTGGGCGCGGGCGAGATGCTCGCGGCCGGTTTTGGCGACACGCGCTTCTTCGTCGCCGAAGCCAACCATTTCCCCAAGGGCTCGCCGTTTTATTCGACCGCCGGCGCCGACCAGTACAACCAGCGCAACGCCGCCCGGGCCAGGGACGCCGCAGCCCAGGCCGGCTACCAGGGTGCGCCGGTGCGCGTGCTCACGAGCCGCCAGTACGACTTTCACTACAACATGGCGCAGCTGATGGCCGGGCAGCTCCGGCGCGCGGGCTTTCGGGTCGAGCTCGACGTGGTCGACTGGGCCACGCTGGTGCAGCGGCGCAACGACCCGAAGCTGTGGGACATCTACGTGACCCACTCCGGCCAACTCCCCGATCCCATGCTCTCACCGCCGCAACTCGGCGACGGCGCGCCCGGCTGGTGGGACACGCCCGCGAAGCGGGCCGCGCTGCGGGCCTTCAACGTCGAGATCGACCCGACCAAGCGCGCTGCGCTCTGGGGCACGGTGCAGCAGCTGATCTACGACGAGGTGCCGTACGTCAACGTCGGCAAGTTCCATGGCCTGTCGGCCAAGAGCCCGGCGCTGGAGAACTACCAGAGCGCGATTTGGCCGTTCTTCTGGAACGCGAAGATCGCGCCGCAGACCCGATGAAAAAATCCCTGCTGCGCTACCTCGCCGCACGCGTGGCCGGCATGTTCGCCGTGCTCGCCATCGTGGCGCTGCTCGTCTTCGTGCTCACGCGCGTGGCCGCGGGCGACCCGGTCGCGGTGCTGCTCGGCGACCAGGCCAGCGCGGCCGACATCGCCCGCGTGCAGCGCGAGTACGGCCTGGACCAGCCGCTGCCGCTGCAGTTTGGCTACTGGCTGCGCGAGCTGCTGCAGGGCCGGCTCGGCGAGTCGATCTTTCTGCAGCGCCCGGTGGCGCAGGCGCTGTGGGAGCGCGCCGAACCGACCGCGCTGCTGACGCTGATGGCGGTGGGCATCGCGGCGCTCATCGGCCTGCCTTGCGGAATCGTTTCCGCCGTGTTCCGCGGGCGCCTGCCCGACCAGCTGTTCACCGTGAGCGCGATGTTCGGCGCGAGCATTCCCGGTTTCTGGCTCGCCATCGTGCTCATCCAGATCTTCGCCGTGTCCTGCGGCTGGTTTCCGGTGTCCGGTTATGGCGCGCCCGGCGCGGCGCTCGCCGAGCGGCTGCACGCGCTGGTGCTGCCGGCCTGCGTGCTGGGCCTGCTGAACTCGGCGCTCATCATCCGCTTCACGCGCGCCGCGATGCTCGACGTGCTCGGCGAAGACTACGTGCGCACCGCGCGCTCCAAGGGCCTGAGCGAGCCCGTGGTGGTGCTGCGGCACGCGCTGCGCAATGCGCTGCTGCCCATCGTCACGGTGCTCGGCCTGACGGTCGCGCTGATGATCGGCGGCGCCGTCGTCACCGAGACCGTGTTCGGCCTGCCCGGCGTGGGCAACCTCGTGGTCAGCGCCGTGCTGCGGCGCGACTACCCGGTCATTCAGGGCGCGCTGCTCGTGATCGCCGCGATCTACGTGCTCATCAATTTCTCGATCGACCTGCTGTACGCGGTGCTCGATCCACGCGTGCAGGTTTGAGCGATGCGCCCGCCCCGGATGCTCCGCCAGCTGATGCAGCGCCGCAGCGTGCTGTTTTCCGCGCTGCTGTTGCTGGCGATCGCCGTCCTGGCGGTCGGCGCGCCGGTCCTTGCCGGCGCCGACCCCAACGAAATGGCCGTGTTGCAGCGTCTGCAGGCGCCGAGCGCCGAGCATCTGCTGGGCACCGACGAGCTCGGGCGCGACGTGTACGCGCGCGTCGTGCACGGTGCGCGCCATTCGCTGGCCATTGCCGCGCTCACCGCGCTCGGCGCGGTCCTTGCCGGCAGCGCGCTGGGCCTGCTGGCCGGTTTCCTGCGCCGGCTCGACGCGCCGCTGATGCGCGTGGTCGACGCGATGCTGTCCTTCCCGGACATCTTGCTGGCGATCGCGCTGGTGGCCGTTCTCGGACCCTCGCCGAGGAACACGGTGCTGGCTCTGGTGCTGGTCTACACGCCCCGCGTGGCGCGGGTGGTGCGGGCCTCGACGCTGGTGCTGCGCGAGCTGCTGTTCGTCGAGGCCGTGCGCGCGCTGGGCGTGCGCAGCACGCGCATTCTGTGGCGGCACATCCTGCCGAACCTGACGTCGCCGATCCTCGTGCAGCTGTCGTTCATCTTCGCCTGCGCGCTGCTGGCCGAGGCCGGGCTGTCGTTCCTCGGCGTCGGCGTGCCGCCCGATATCCCAACCTGGGGCAGCATGGTCGCGGGCAGCCAGCAGTACGCGCACCAGGCGTTCTGGGTCGTGCTGTTCCCGGGGCTGGCAATCATCTTCAGCGCGCTTGCGCTGCAACTGCTGGGCGACGGCGTGCGCGACCTGCTCGATC
>NZ_AFAL01000701.1 GCF_000193225.1 Verminephrobacter aporrectodeae subsp. tuberculatae At4
GTTGCCGCGCGGAACGCGCGCACCCTGTCGGCGGGCCAGCAGCAGCGCCTGGCACTTGCGCGCGCCTGGGCCCTGAGGCCGGACGTGCTGCTGCTCGACGAGCCCACCGCCAGCCTGGACCCGCACGCCAAGCGCGAGGTCGAGGCGCTGCTCGCCGACTTCGCTGCTGCTGCCGCCGGCGCCGCGCAGCCCGTGACCATGGTGTTCAGCAGCCACAATCTGGGCCAGGTCAAGCGCCTGGCCCGGCGCGTGATCTATATGGAGCATGGCCGCCTGGTCGCCGACCTGCCGGTGCACGATTTCTTCAACGGCCCACTGCCCGAGGCCGCCCGTTTGTTCGTCAAAGGAGAACTGGTATGACGCATTGCAGGTTTTTTCGCGCCCCGGCGCGGGTCCGTCGTTTTCTTCTGGCCGGCGTTCTGCTGGCCTGCGGGGCCGCTGCGTCCGCGCAGAGCATCACGCTCGCATCGACCACCTCCACCGAGCAATCGGGACTGTTTGGCCAGCTGCTTCCCGCGTTCAAAAAGGCCAGCGGACTGGACGTCAAGGTGGTCGCGCTGGGAACCGGCCAGGCGCTCGACATGGGGCGCCGGGGCGACGCCGACCTGCTGTTCGTGCACGACCAGGCGGCCGAAGAGCAGTTCGTCGCCGACGGCTGGGGCGTGCAGCGCTACCCCGTGATGTACAACGACTTCGTCCTGGTGGGCCCGAAGGACGACCCCGCAGGCACGCGCGGCAAGGACATCGTGCAGGCGCTGCACAAGCTGGCCGCGGCGAACGGCAGCTTTGTCTCGCGCGGCGACAAGAGCGGCACGCACGCGGCCGAGCTGCGCTACTGGAAGCTCGCCGACGCGGGCAAGGGCAGCGGCTACAGGGAGTGCGGTTGTGGAATGGGCCCTGCGCTGAACATCGCGGCGTCCAGCGGTGCCTACGCGCTGACCGACCGCGGCACCTGGCTGAACTTCAGGAACCGCGCCGACCTGGCGATCCTGGTCGAGGGCGACACCAGGCTCTTCAACCAGTACGGCGTGATCGCCGTCAACCCCGCCCGGCACGCGCACGTGAAGGCGCAGGACGCGCAAAAGTTCATCGACTGGGTGCTCTCGCCCGCCGGGCAGGCGGCCATCGCCGACTACCGGATCGGCGGCGAGCAGCTGTTCTTCCCGAACGCCCCCAAATAGCGCCATGGCCTGCCGTTCCCGGGCAACTGCGGCGATTGCCGCGTGCGCCATGCTGCTTGGTGCCTGCTCCACGCCGACCGCGCCCGGGGCCGACGTTGATGCTGACGCCGACGCCGTGCAGGTCTACGCCGCCGGAAGCTTGCGCGCAGCCCTGACCGAAATCGCGCGCGAGCACCAGGCGCGCACGGGGCAGAAGGTGGCGCTGACCTTTGGCGCGTCGGGCCTGCTGCGCGAGCGCATCGAAAAGGGCGCGCCCGCGCAGCTGTTTGCCTCGGCAAATACCGCGCATCCCGAGCGCCTGGCGGCAGGCGCCGGCTGGCAGGCACCGGTGGTGTTTGCGCGCAATACCCTGTGCGCGCTCGGCAGCGAGAAGATCGACGCCACACCCGACACCCTGCTCGCGACCCTGCTGCGCAGCGACGTGCGGGTGGGCACCTCCACGCCCCGGGCCGACCCCTCGGGGGATTACGCCTGGGAGTTCTTTCGCCGGGCCGACGCGCTGCGACCCGGGGCCTACGCGCTGCTCGACGCCAAGGCCCTGAAGCTCACGGGCGGCGCCGACTCGCCCATGCCGCCCGCGGGCCGCAACGCCTACCTGTGGCTGATGGAGCAAGACCGGGCCGACGTGTTGCTGACTTACTGCACGAACGCGGTCGCAGCGCGGGCCGAACGGCCGCGCCTGCGGGTGCTGCCACTCCCCCCGGCGCTGCAGGTTGGGGCGGCTTACGCGATGACGCTGCGCCAGGGCGCAGCCCCCGCAGCGCAGGCATTTGCCCTGGCGCTGCGGCAACCGGCGGCGCAGGCGGCGCTGCAGCGGCTGGGGTTTGAGTTGCCCTGAGCCGGGCGCTTATGCGTCGCGGCCCAGCAGAAGGTATTCCATGAGCGCCTTCTGCGCGTGCATGCGGTTCTCTGCCTCGTCCCAGACGACGGACTGGGGGCCGTCGAGCACGTCGGCCTGCACCTCCTCGCCGCGGTGCGCGGGCAGGCAGTGCATGAACAGCGCGTCGGGCCGGGCCGCGGCCATCATCTCGGCGTCCACGCACCAGTCGGCGAAGGCCCTCTTGCGCGCCTCGTTCTCGGCCTCGTAGCCCATGCTGGTCCAGACATCGGTGGTGACCAGGTCGGCGCCCGCGCAGGCGGCCAGCGGGTCGGCAAAGAACCGGTAGCTTTCGGTGCCGACGTCCCGCGCGCCTGCGGTCCATTTTTCATCGATTTCGTAGCCGCGCGGCGTGCTCACGTGCACCTTGAAGCCGAGCAGCGCGGCGGCTTGCAGCCACGTGTTGGCCATGTTGTTGCCGTCGCCCACCCAGGCCACCGTGCGGCCCTGGATGGGGCCGCGGTGTTCGATGAAGGTGAAGATGTCCGCCAGGATCTGGCAGGGGTGGAACTCATTCGTCAGGCCGTTGATCACGGGAACGCGCGAGTGCGCGGCGAAGCGCTCGATGCGCGCCTGCTCGTAGGTGCGGATCATCACCAGATCGACCATGCGGCTGATGACCCGGGCGCTGTCCTCGATGGGCTCGGCGCGGCCCAGCTGGCTGTCCCCCGTGGTCAGATGCACCACGCTGCCGCCGAGCTGGTACATGCCCGCCTCGAAGCTCACGCGCGTGCGCGTGCTCGCCTTCTCGAAGATCATGGCCAGCGTGCGGTCCACCAGCGGGTGGTGCTTTTCGTAGGCTTTGAACTTCCTCTTGATGTGCGCCGCGCGCTCGAACAGGTGGGCGTATTCGTCGGCGTCCAGGTCGTTGAATTGCAGGTAATGCTTCATGGGGTTTCCTGCTGCGCCTCACTCGGCCAGAATCGCCCGCACCAGCGGGACCAGTTTCGCGACGATCTCGTCGGCCTCGGCGCTGCACAGGATCAGCGGGGGCAGGAGGCGGATCACGCGGTCTGCGGTCACGTTCAGCAGCAGCCCGGCTTCGGCCGCGCGCGCGATCAGCGCGCCGCAGGGCCGGTCCAGCTCAATACCCAGCATCAGGCCCTGGCCCCGGATGTCGTTGACTCCGGCCAAGCCGCCGAGTTTGCGCTCGAGCGCCGCCCGCAGCTGCGCGCCCACGGTGGCGGCGTTGTGCAGCAGGCCGTCTTCTTCGATGATGCGCAGCGTCTCGACGCCCGCGCGCATGGCCAGCGGATTGCCGCCAAAGGTGCTGCCATGGTTGCCCGGTTGCAGCACGTTCGCGGCCCTGGGGCCGGCCACGACGGCGCCGATCGGAACACCCGACCCCAGGCCCTTGGCCAGGGGCATCACGTCGGGGACGATGCCCGCCCATTGGTGGGCAAACCATTTGCCGGTGCGCGCCGTTCCGCACTGCACTTCGTCGGCCATCATGAGCCAGCCGCGCGCGTCGCAGAGCCTGCGCAGCTGCTGCAGATACTCGGTGTGCAGGGGGTTGACTCCGCCCTCGCCCTGTATGCTCTCGAAGAACACGGCGACCACGTCGGGCCGGTTCGCGGTGGCCTGTTCGATGGCCCGGATGTCGTTCAGCGGCACGCGCACGAAGCCCTCGACCAGCGGGCCAAAGCCGCTGCGGACCTTGGGGTTGTCCGTGGCCGCCATGGAGGCGAAGGAGCGGCCATGAAAGGCCTTCTCGTAGACCACGATCTCGGGCCGGGCGATGCCCTGGTCCACGCCGTACTTGCGCGCGATCTTGAGCGCCGCCTCGTTCGCCTCCAGCCCCGAGTTGCAGAAGAACACATTGCGCATTCCCGAAAGTTCCACCAGCTTCGCGGCCAGCGCCTCCTGCAGGGGCACGTGGTAGTAGTTGGAGGAATGGATGATCTGCGTGAGCTGCTGCTGCAAGGCCGCAACCAGCTTGGCGTGGTTATGGCCCAGCGTGTTCACGCCGACTCCGCTCAGGCCGTCGAGGTATTCCTTGCCGTTCACGTCCCAGACTCGGCAGCCCTGCCCGCGCACCAGCGCGATCGGTGCGCGGCCATAGGTGTTCATCAAATGGGGCGAGGCGGCCTCGATGCGAGCGGTCATGCACAAATCTCCAGAAGGGTGCGGTGGCGGGGCGGCCGGCGGCCACCCCCATATCGCCGAAAAGGCGAAGCGCGATTCTAGTGTTGATGCGCGGCTTATGAAATACACTTTCGCGTCGGGAGCCGTTGGCGCAGCGTGCATCCTCGTTCATGAATCCGGGCGACCTCGATCCCGGGATCGATCTGGTATTCAAGCGCATTTTCTCGTGCGCGGATTGGCTCTGAGGATTTTTTGGATGTTGTTTCACTTCAGGTGCCAGTCATCTAACTGTCATTCGATCATGCTACCCTTGATGGATAAAGGAAAAGAGGCATGCGATGAAAGTGATGAAAGTGGGCATCAACGGGATGGGCCGCATCGGTCGTTTGGCCCTTCGTGCGGCGCTAGGCGCCGCAGAGCGCCAGCCCGATGACCCCCGCGCCGGCAATCGCCTGGAAGTCGTTCATCTGAACGAAATCAAGGGCGAAGCAAACGCAACCGCGCATTTGCTCGCGTTCGATACGGTGCAAGGCAGGTGGCGCGAGAATATCCGCGCCGAGGGTGACAAGGCCATTGTCATTGGCAGCAAGCGGCTCTCGTTCAGCGCGCATCCCGCTGCGGCAGAGATCCCATGGGGCGAACTGGGGGTGGACACCGTCTTGGAATGCACAGGGAAATTCCTGAATCCCGAGTCCCTCCAGGGGCACCTTGACCGAGGTGCGAAAAGGATCATCGTGGCGGCTCCTGTGAAAGTTGGGGACGTTCTGAACGTCGTGGTCGGCGTCAATCATGAACTCTACGACCCCGCCAGGAACCGCATCGTCACGGCCGCTTCCTGCACTACGAACTGCCTGGCACCGGTGGTGAAGGTGGTACACGAAAATATCGGCATCAAGCATGGGCAGATTACGACCCTGCACAGCCCGACCAACACCAATGTGGTCGTGGACGCTACGCACAAGGACCTGCGCCGCGCCCGCAGTGCCATGCAGAGTCTGGCGCCGACGACGACGGGTAGCGCCAGTGCCATTGCACTGATTTATCCCGAACTTAAGGGCCGGCTCAATGGTCATGCGGTGCGTGTTCCGGTGCTGAATGCTTCGTTGACGGACTGCGTTTTTGAGCTTGAGCGCAAGACCACGGCGGAGGAAGTAAACGCGCTCTTCAAACAAGCCGCCGAGTCCTGCCTGGCAGGCATTCTCGGTTACGAGGAACGACCCTTGGTGAGTGCGGACTACGCAGGTGACACCCGCAGTTCTGTCGTCGATGCCTTGTCGACCATGGTGACCGACGACTCGCTCCTGAAGGTCTACGCTTGGTACGACAACGAAATGGGCTACGCCTGCCGCATGGTTGATTTGGCCTGTCACATGCGTGAAGTCGGTGTTTGAGATGCAGGGTCACGCCACGCGCAACTACGCCATCGTCACCGCGGCCTACTGGGGATTCACCCTGACGGACGGTGCGTTGCGCATGCTGGTGCTGCTGCACTTCTATCGCTTGGGGTACTCGCCATTCGCTCTGGCCTTTCTCTTCCTGCTCTACGAAGCTGCCGGCGTGCTGGCCAATCTTATCGGCGGATGGCTTGCGACACGCCATGGCATCACACGCATGCTGACGGTGGGACTACTGACCCAAATCATCGGGTTCGCTTTATTGTCCCGGCTCGATTCCGCATGGTCGGACGCAATGTCGGTCGTATGGGTCGTTCTGGCCCAGGGCATATGCGGGGTCGCCAAGGACCTGACCAAGACGGCCAGCAAATCTGCCATCAAGCTCACTTCGGCAGAGGCAAAGCAACAAGTTGCGGGCCAACTCTTCAAGTGGGTTGCCTGGTTCACGGGCAGCAAGAATGCGATGAAGGGCGTAGGCTTCTTCCTGGGTGGACTGCTTCTGCAAGCGCTTGGCTTCAGGTTGGCACTCTGGGCGATGATCGCGTTGCTCGCGCTGGTGCTGCTCGGTGTCGTCACGTCGCTACCCAGGATGATGGGCAAGAGCAAGGCATCCCGATCCGCCAAAGAATTGTTCGCAAAAAACGCTGGCATCAACGCGCTGGCAGCTGCTCGCGTGGTGCTTTTCGGAGCGCGCGATGTCTGGTTCGTCGTCGGCGTGCCGGTCTTTTTGTATTCGCAAGGCTGGACGTTCACGATGGTGGGCGGGTTTCTCGCCGCTTGGACCATTGGCTATGGTCTGGTGCAGGCGCTGGCGCCGAAGATTGTCAAACGGAGCCCGGACGGTCTGAGCGAAGAGGTTCCAGCGGCCCGTCTGTGGTCAGCAATCCTGGCGCTTGTTCCGATCGCGATTGCCGTGGCGCTTGTATTGCAGGCGCCCTATCTGGAATGGGTTGTGGTGGGAGGGTTGGGTCTCTTCGGCTTTGCTTTTGCCGTCAACTCCTCCGTTCACTCGTACTTGGTTCTGGCCTACGCCGGCTCGCAGAAGACCGCCGAGGACGTTGGCTTCTACTATGCTGCCAACGCGCTTGGACGCTTTTTTGGAACGCTGATGTCCGGATTATTATACCAATGGGGCGGACTGATATATGCTCTCGGCGGGTCGGCCGTAATGCTGCTCATCTGTTGGCTGATCACACTCGCTTTGCCGGTAAGCGTGGACAAGAAAACCCCCGCAGTTGTTTGAAGGATACCCATGCAACAAACGGAAGTGGTCAAGGTCCTGGGAGTGTTGGCACCGGAAAATCGCCTTCGGTGGTTCAGGCTCTTGGTGATTATTGGTAAAGAGGGACTGGCGCCCGGGTATGGTCGCATATCCAAACTGTGTCGATTGAACCGGCGAATTTCAGGTTCAGGATGGACTGATACGACTTCTGTGCGACGAATTTCACTTCGATCCCAATGCGGGCACTCAGGTGACGCTCCCGGCACCAGAAGGAAAATATCAAAACGGAGAATAACATGAACGACGTCAGGATCGCGCGCCGCTTCTTTCTGAAGTCGGGTGGAGTTGCTGTGGTGGCAGGATCCACGGTCATCCCGATCCATAGTGTGAACGCTACCCCGGTGCCAGCAGACGCAATGGGAACTACGCTTTTGTATCCCCGCAAGGCCATCGGCAAGGTCAAGGGAATGCCTGTGAACCAAGCGATACCGTTCTCGTACCCCGATACCAGTTCACCGTGCTATGCCATCCGCATGGGCAATGCCGTCCCTGGTGGTGTGGGACCTGGTGGTGACATCGTTGCCTTCAGCTCAATGTGCACGCACATGGGCTGCCCAGTGACATATGACGGAGGGACACGCACGTTCAAGTGTGGATGCCACTACTCCATCTTTGACCCCGAAAACAGCGGGCAGATGGTCTGCGGTCAGGCGACCGAAGATCTCCCCAAGATTCAGTTGGAGTATAACTCAAAAATCGACTCTATCACAGCAGTTGGTGTTGATGGTCTGATTTATGGCCGCCAATTCAACATTCTCTGAGCGCATGTGAATTTTTCAATTTCAGCAACGAATTCGACGAGGCAAAGCACTCTGGCTCTGGAAGATGGCGCGATTGGAGCCGAAGTGCTTCTTAAGGGGCGAGTTTGCTTTGATGTAGCGCATCTTGGCGCGCCATGGTCGCCTGCAATGGCTTGTTCTGCACGTTTCAGGCTGCGAAGGCCAAGCTCAGAACCACCATGCGATTGAATTTGTGGTGACACTAATCGCGTAAAAACAAGTAATATTCGCACCGTCATTTATTTACAGACTCTGAGAAGCGCATCATGCCCACCAACATCAATGACCGCATTGCACTACCTCCGAAGGATGCGCAGAAGTCAAATATGACGTGCCACTTCTGCATCGTTGGATGTGGGTACCACGTTTACAAGTGGGACTCGAACAAGGAAGGTGGCCGCCCTGCAAGTCAAAACGCCTTGGGAGTGGACTTTACAAAACAGGTCCCGCCTCTGTCCATCACCATGACCAAGGCGATGACGAACACCATCACCGATAAGTCGGGAAAGCGTTGGAACATCATGGTTGTTCCTGATAAGGAATGCGTGGTGAACAGCGGTCTGTCATCAACGCGCGGTGGCAAGATGGCTTTGTACATGTACGCCCACGATGGCATCACCAAGGAACGGCTGAAGAATCCTCGTATCTTCCGTGGTGACCTATGGCTTGATACTGATTGGGACAACGCGATAGCGCTGTACGCAGGCCTGACAAAGAAAATTCTCGACAACGATGGTCCGAATGGATTATTTTTTGACTGCTTCGACCACGGTGGAGCAGGTGGCGGATTTGAAAACACGTGGGGTACCGGCAAGCTCATGTTCAGTGCGCTGCAAACCCAGATGGCCCGCATTCACAACCGCCCCGCCTATAACTCTGAATGCCATGCCACTCGAGAGATGGGCGTGGGAGAGTTGAACAACAGCTATGAAGATGCGCAACTGGCCGACACCATCTTCTGCACAGGTGCCAATCCGTATGAAACTCAGTCAAACTACTTTCTCAATCACTGGATGCCAAATCTGAGTGGCGCTACGGTGGATAAGAAAAAGAAGTGGTTCCCGGGAGAAACCGCTGCAGCTGCCAAGGTCATCATCGTTGATCCCCGCCGCACGGCAACCATTGCCATTTGCGAGCAAGTCGCGGGCAAGGAAAACGTACTGCACCTGGACATTGAGCCGGGCTCGGATACTGCATTGTTCAACACGCTCTTCAGCTATGTGGTCGACCAGAGCTGGCATGACAAGGACTTCATAGCCAAGCATACCAAGGGCTTCGAAGATGCTGTGAAGACCAATCGTATGAGCTTGGAAGATGGATCCAAGGCGACGGGCATCTCGGTGGACAGGCTCAAGCAAGCAGCAGACTGGGCTTACAAGCCGAAGGCATCAGGCCACCGCCCCCGCACGTTCCATCCCTACGAGAAAGGCATTATTTGGGGCAACGACAACTACGTCATTCAGAGCGCATTGGTGAGCTTGGTGCTGGCAACCCAGAATGTGGGGCGACGTGGCACCGGGGTGTGCCGTCTCGGTGGACACCAAGAGGGCTACGTGCGCCCTCCATACCCGGGCGACAAGAAGATTTATATCGACCAAGAAGTCATCAACGGAAAGGGATTGATGTATACCCTGTGGGGCACAAATCCATTCCAGACGACTCTCAACGCAGAGCAGCACCGCCGGGCTCTTAGCCGTCGCGCCAAGATAGTCAATGAGGCCATTGCAAAGGCTCAAGGAGCGAGCACCGAGCAACTCATTGATGTCATCTATGGCGCGTGCAAGAACAAGGGCGGGATGTTCATTGCAGCGATGAATCTGTACCCTACGACCATTTCCGAGGAGGCCCATTTGCTATTGCCAGCTACACACCCGGGAGAAATGAATGTGACCTCCATGAACGGTGAACGCCGGCTGCGACTCTCCGAGAAGTTCATGGATCCCCCGGGCACTGCGAAGCCTGACTGCCTGATTGCCGCAGACATTGCCAACTCTCTGAAGACCCTCTATCTGCGGGACAACAAAGCAGACATGGCCAAGCGATTCAATGACTTTGACTGGAAGAGTGAAGAGGACGCGTTTAATGACGGCTTCCGTCGAGCGGGTCGCCCGGGTGTGGGGCCCATCGATAGCCAGGGTGGTGACACAGGTTACATGGCCACGTATGCGTTGCTTCGCAAGGCCGGCAACAATGGTGTCCAACTCCCCATCAAGCGCATTGATGGCGACAAGCTCATCGGGACTGAAATCCACTACGACGACAGCAAATTCGATACGAAGGATGGCAAGGCCGAATTCAAGCCTGCCCCTTGGAATGGCCTGCCTCAGACGGTGGCAGCGCAGAAGGCGAAGCACAAGTACTGGATAAATGGGGGCCGTGCCAACGAAGTCTGGCAGACGGCATATCACGACCAGTACAACCCGTTTGTGCGCGACCGCATTCCGATGGCATTCATCGAGATGAACATGGAAGATGCTCGACAGTTGGGAGTCAACCCAGGTGATATCGTGGAGATATTCAACGACTACGGTAGCACCTATGCGATGGCCTACCCACTGAAATCAGTCAAACCCGGCCATACCTTCATGCTCTTCGGCTACATCAAGGGAGTGCATGGTGATGTAGTTACCAACTGGGTGGACCGCAACCTCATCCCCTACTACAAGGGCACATGGGGCAGTATTCGCCGAGTTGGCAGTGTGAATGATTATAAACAGACGATTTCCTTCAAGGACCGTCGATATGCGTAACGCATGCAATAACGCCTATTGGGCCATCAGGACTGGAAAAAAGAATGGATCAGAACCCCGAAAAAAAGCCGAGCATGGCGTATGGCACCCTTCCTGATAACTCGATGATTCGGGAGGAGGGGCGTGATTTTTCCTATGTCGATACCTGTACCGTGCTGATCAACCGGCAGGATATTGCCAACTGGGAGTTGCTTGCGGGATTCTTCCATTCGACACCCAAATGGTTTGACTTTCTGGCGAAGCTGCGCGACCGGGTGGTTTGGTTTTTTCGTCTCAAGACGGCATCCGGAGATCCCAAACGGATCTTGCCGCCCTATTTGCCGGGTCAGCAGATCGGGTTTTTTCAGGTCATCAAATTGTCTGACCGGGGAGTTCTGCTTGGGCAGGATGACAAACATCTGGACTTTCGGACCTCGCTCATGATGATGCCGCACCCCACGGGGACGGTGCTTGCCGTTTCAACCGCCGTCGAAACCAAGAACCTCCTCGGGCGGGTTTATTTCGCCATCGTCGGTCCGATTCACCGGTGGGTGGTTCCCGTGTTGCTCAAAGGCATGGTGCGGGTCATCGAGGAACGCGCCCTGCCGCCCGATTTCTACGCAAATACCAAATAATGTCTGCCCCCAAGGGCGCGGGGGCGTCCATTTTCGGATGGACCGCATGGCGAACGCAGTGGCTGAGCGCCAGCAAGCTCTTGCCGACGCGCTCGGCAAAGTCTTCTGCAATGTGGTGCAATGCGCTCCCGCCCGCGCCCGTTTGACATGGGGCATGGCGGCGCAGCCCCCTCCCCACACCGTTTTCAGGACATTTTCTCCATGACCTCTCCCATGTACGACGCCAGCGTCCCCGTCTTTCGCCAGATGCTGGGTTCCCTGAAGGACCTGCTCGCCAAGACCGAGGCCTACGCCACGGCACGCAAGATCGAGCCGGATGCGCTGCTGCAGGCGCGGCTGTTTCCCGACATGTTTCCGCTGGCGCGGCAGGTGCTGGTTGCCTGCGACTTTGCCAAGGGCGTCGCGGCACGGCTGGCGGGGGTGGAGCCGCCCTCGCTCCCCGATGCGCAGTGCCCCGGCTTTGCCGAGTTGAACGAGCGCATCGACGCGGTGCTGGCGTTTGTCGAGGGCCTGCCGGTCGCGCAGTTTGCCGACGCCGCGATGCGGCAAATCACCATACAGCCGGGTACGCCGCGCGAGAAGAAGTTCGTGGGCGCGCATTACCTGCTGCACTACGGCCTGCCGCAGTTCTTCTTCCATGTGACCACGACCTACGCGATTGCGCGCCACAACGGCGTGGAACTGGCCAAGCGCGATTACATGGGAAAGTACTGAGCATGCGCCTTGCAGAGCGATGACCGCGCAGCGCCGGGTCGTTGCGTTCGTCGGACTTTTTACCGGAAGGACAACGGAAGATGCCGCACAGCAACCGCAACAGGCGCTGGAAACACCGGCCCGAGGGCTCGAACTGGGGTGAATTCGGGGAAGACGATCAGATCGGGCGCATGCATCTGGTCACCGCCGGGAAAGTCCTGGAAGGCGTGCGCCAGGTACAGGCAGGGCGCAATTTCGTGCTTAGCCTGCCGCTCGACATTCCGGGGCGCTCGGTGCTCAACCCGAGCCGGCATCCGCCCGTGCTGCGCCCGACCCTGCGCAAGGGGCAGGTGAATTTCAAATGCCTGCTCGATCCCCGGCGCCCGGACGTTCTGTCCGACGACCTGGCCGTTTTGCATCTGCAGTACTCGACCCAGTGGGACAGCCTGGCGCACGCCGGCACCCGATTCGACGCGGATGGCGACGGCCTGCCGGAAACCCGCTACTACAACGGCTACGGGGCCGAGGACATGCAGGGCCCCGCGGGCGTTGAAGATTGCGGCCTGGACAGCGGGCCGCCCTATGCGGGAACGAGCCGCGCCCGGGCGCTCGGCATCGAGCAACTGGCCCGGACGGGCGTGCAAGGGGTGGGCGTGATGATCGATCTGGAGGCCCATTTCGGACCCGGCCGGACCTTGGTCGGCTACGACAAGCTGCGCCAGGTGCTCGACGCGGAAGCGATCGAGGTCGGTCCGGGGGATCTGGTGTGCGTGCACACGGGCTACGCCGAGGCCCTGCTCGGCATGCAGGGCAACCCGGACAGCGCCGTGCTGGCCGAAACCGGCGCCGTCCTGGACGGCTACGATGCGCGCTTGCTGCGCTGGATCGACGAATCCGGGCTGGCCGCGATCGCCTCGGACAACCTCGCCGTGGAGGACTATCCCTCGCGCAGCGACGACCCCTGCTGCAGCGCACTGCCACTGCACACGCACTGCCTCGTGAAGCTGGGAATCCACCTGGGCGAGCTGTGGCGCCTGACGCCGCTGGCGCATTGGCTCCGGGCGCATCGGCGCCACCGCTTCCTGCTCACGGCACCGCCGCTGGATCTGCCGGGGGCCGTCGGCTCGCCGGTCTCGCCCGTGGCCACCGTCTGAGTCCGTCCTGCCGGCGCCCGGGTCGCCGCGCACGGAATGTCAGATGGCCTGGCCCAGCCGGGCCACGCCGGCGCGGATCTGCTCCCCATCGGCCGTGGCGAACGACAGGCGCAGCGTGGCCTTGTCCGGTTGGGCGCAGAAGAACGGCGCGCCCGGAACAAGGGCCACGCCCTCTTCCAGCGCACGCTGGGCCAGCAGGCTGCCGTCGGCCACCTTGCCGCCCGCCCCCGTGAGGCGCAGCCACATGAACAGGCCGCCCCGGGGCGGGGTGAACGCGATCGCGTCGCCCAGTTCCCGGCGCAGGGCCTCGCCCATGGTCCGGGCGCGCTCCGCGTACACCGCGCGCACGCGCGCCAGCGTGGCGGGCATGCGGCCGGACCCGAGGTACTGGGCCGCCGTGGCCTGCGCATAGGTGCTGGTGTGCGCGTCGCTGAACTGCTTGCACATGCTGGCCTTGTCCAGCAGTTCGGCCGGGGCGACCATCCAGCCCACGCGCAGGCCGGGTGCGAGCACCTTGCTCAGCGAGCCGCAGTGCGCGAGCAACGCGCGGCTTGCGGGCACGCCGGCCGACAGGTTCAGCAGGCTCGGCGGCGGCGGGTCCGCGCCGAAGTACAGATCGCCGTAAGGGTCGTCCTCGACGATGAGGGTCTCGTGCCGGACGGCCATCTCCAGCACCTGCCTGCGGCGCTCCAGGCTCAGCAGGGCGCCGCTGGGGTTGCCGAAGGTCGGAATCAGGTACACGAATTTGGGCCGGTGCTCGGCGATGAGCCGCTCCAGCGCGTCGGTCCTGACGCCGTCGCCGTCGATGGGGGCGCTGATCAGCTCGGCGCCGTACAGGCGAAAGCACTGGATGCTGGCCAGAAACGTGGGGCCTTCCACGATGACCTTGTCGCCCGGGCTGATGAGCGTCTTGCCCAGCAGGTCCAGCGCCTGCTGGCTGCCGGTGGTGACGATGAGGTTCTCGGCTGCGAGGTCCCGGGCGCCCTTGCTCGTCATGAACGCGGCAAGCTGCTCGCGCAGGGGCTGGTAGCCCTCGGTGGCGCCGTACTGCAGGGCCGCACCGGGCGTCTCGCTGAGCGCCCGGAGGCTGGCCGCGCGCACGCCCTCCACGTCGAACAGGGCGCTGTCCGGAAAACCGCCGGCAAAGCTGATGATCCCGGGCTTGCCCAGCAGCTTGAAAAGCTCCCGGATGGCGGAGGTTTCTATGTTGTTCAGGCGGTCGGCAAATTGCATGGTGTGGGCGGCGGGTGGTGGGCGGGGCAGCATAAGCAGTTGGCGGTTTTTCGACAAGCGACGAAATCCCGTTGCGCTCCCCCGGTGAATGGGTTCAGGGCAGGTTTTCCCGGACGATCAAAGCGATCCGAAGGGGTTCGATTCCTTCCTGCGGTTTCTTGCCCTCGCGCAGATTCGCAAGGGTCCGCACGCAGTTCATCACTTCCAATTGCGGGTTCTGGTGAATCACGCCCGCCATGGTTGCGTCAATCAGAAAGCCCCGGGTCTCGGGGGTGAGTTCGTGCCCGACGAAGCTGACTTTTCCGGCAAGACCCGCTTTCTTCAGCGCCCGCCCGACACCCTCCGCGCCCCCGCCAACGTTGTAGATGCCGACCAATCTCTTGTGCTGGGCGATCAGCTCATTCGTTTGCTGGTACGTGCGCTCGGGGTCATCGTGTCCCTCCCGAACACCCGTGATCTCGAGTTCGGGAAAGCTCTCTTGCAGGAGATGCTGAAATCCCAGTTCCCGCTCGCCATGCCCCCGGTAGCTCAGGCTGCCACAAATCATCACGACCTGCCCGGCCTGGCCGCCGCTCCACTTGCCCAGCACCAAGCCGGCTGTTCTGCCGGCTGCATAGTTGTCCAGACCGATATAGGCGGTCCTGCGGGTATTCGACAGATCGGACGCGACCGTCATGACGGGGACTCCGGAGTCGACCAGGTGGTTGGTCGCATCCCGGACCAGAGGATGCTCCAGCGGGATGAAGGCAATCCCGTCAGATTTCCTCCCTTGCGCCAGCAACTCCTTGGACAGCGCCTCGGCGTTGAACGATTCAACCCAGCGAACCTTGCACTGCACGTTGTACGCAGCCAATTGCTCCTGCGCCCGCAAGGCAGATTCAGCCAGCAGGGAGATGAATCGATTATTCCCTTCGGGAAGAATGAAGCTCAGCCGCGTGCAAGCCGGGTGCAGCATCTTGGCCAGCGTTCCTTCCGGGATGTAATCCAGGCGCGCAGCGGCCTCCAATACCCGCTTGCGCGTCGATTCGCGCACCCCTGTCCTGTCGTGCAGCACCCGGTCGGCAGTGGCCACCGAGACGGCTGCACGGTGGGCGACGTCGGCGAGCCTTGCGCGGGCCCGAGGCGGCTGTTGCATATTCTTCGCAGCCGGTGCTTCAGTGTTCCCAATCTCCCGTCGGCACGGGAAACTCCTCCTGCGCGGGTGCGCCGGCTTTGGCGATGAGGCGCTCGTAGCGTGCAATTTCCGCAGCGCCATCGAGGATGTCGTAGGCCACGCCATACGCACGCTCTGCGCCTGCCGACAACCAGATCAACTCGCCCCGATCGCTGGCAAATTTCTTGCCGAGCACATGGTGTGTGCTCGGCTCGATGCCCATGACGTACATTCCGCTGCGGTAGTTCTGCCATTGGAGGTGGTGCGGGAATTGATTCGCATCCACTTGAATGCCAAGCCCCAGACCCCGCCCGGCGTCAAAACGGTCGTTCACCAAGGCCATGCGCACGACGCCTTCCGGGTCTGGCTGCATGGCATGCTCATAGACCTGCTCTTCAAAACAATCTTGGGGAGCACCCTGGGTGACGCTGCCGACGGCTTGCCATTGCAGATTGTCCGCATGCGATGCCCAGCGGGTATGCCGCACGGGGGCCAGGAATCGGCTGCCCTCGGACAGGACCGGATGGCCAATATTGATGTGGTACATCATCATGTGCGGTGTTTTCGAGAACCCCTCGTTCGTGACTCTGTCCCGGATCCTGACCTGGTTGCTGCCGACGCGTGCCTCTATTCGGCGCCACAGGGACAGATTTTCACCAAATACCGCGGCTTGTTTTACGAGACCCTCGGCCCACAGGGTGCATTCGTCGCCTTCCCAGGATTCCCCGTATCCGATCAACCGGCCCGGCGTGTGCGCGATGCGCCCATGCAGTGGGGAGAATACGCGCTTGCGCAAGCGGTATTGGTAGTGTTCGGCGGCCTCCTCTTCTGCACCCAGAATATGATCAAGACCGCATGTGACGTGCAGGCCGCTGAACGAGCGCAACCAGCCCAGACCGTCCTCGTCCGTGCTCTCGTGCAGACCCGGGTGACGAAATCCGGTGGGCGAGTGCCATCCGATGGGCGCGGCCTTGTACTCGCACATGCCGATGTCCAAGGCCCGGTCCACCATCACCCGGAATCTGAGGCCGGTGCCGGTACGAAATTCCAGGCAACGCACCCCGCGCTCCACGCCGTCCCCCAGGGTCAGGAGTTCCACGCCGGCAAACTGGGAGAACTGCCCGGAATACGCCGCAATCCCGCGCCGGGTCCATGTTTTGTCAAAAAGCTTTGTCATGGCTGCCCTTCGGGGCCGATTCGGCGCATGCAGTACCTGAAAAGAGGCTGCTGGCTGCCGGAGCGGAAAGCACCAGAGTGCAGAAGATACGAGGGTTCATTTTTGTCTCCAATCATTATTCATGCATCACGGTGTCGCAAATGTTCTGCTCCCGGCTCTACCTGCTTGCGGCCCCCGGGGCATTGAGGTGTTTTGGGGGGGATGCAAGCGCATTTCAGGCAGTCTGGCCAATGGCAAGCCGGGCAAATCATGTGCTTTGAATCCACTCTTTGCGAGTCAGATTCATGATGTGTTTTGAGGTGTTTTCATTGCGCATGATAGCGCCCCGGTGCGTAAGCTCAGTGTCTGAGTGGCGCTTTATGATGCCGCGTCCTGCACCGCCCGGTCCGCTTGCTCTCGCCCCATCGACCCATGAAAAAAGAATCCATCGTGCCCTTTTTCGCGGCGCTCGAGGCGGCCAACCCCACGCCCCGCACCGAGTTGGAATACACCAGCGTGTTCGAGTTGCTCGCCGCCGTGCTGCTCTCGGCGCAGGCCACCGACGTGGGCGTGAACAAGGCCACACGCAAGCTGTTTGCGCTGGCGGGCTCGCCGCAGGCCATCCTCGACCTGGGCCTGGAGGGACTCGAGGGCCATATCAGGACCATTGGCCTGTACAAGGACAAGGCGCGCCACCTGCTGCAGACCTGTCGCATTCTGGTGGAGCAGCATGCGGGCGTGGTGCCGCGCACGCGCGAGGCGCTGCAGGCCCTGCCCGGTGTGGGGCGCAAGACGGCGAACGTGGTGCTCAACGTGGCCTTTGGTCAGCCCACCATGGCGGTGGACACCCATATCTTTCGCGTGAGCAACCGCACGGGTCTGGCCCCCGGAAAGAACCCGCTGGCGGTGGAAATACAACTCCTGGAGCGGGTTCCGCCGGCCTACGCCGTGGACGCGCACCACTGGCTCATCCTGCTGGGCCGCTACGTGTGCCAGGCGCGCAAGCCCCGCTGCTGGAAATGCGTGGTCGCGCCCTGGTGCGATTTCGGGTCCAAGACGCCGGCGCCATGACCTTTGTCCATTGACCCCCGCCCCGTGGACATTCTCAGCCTGCCCCGAGTGCGCTGATCTCCGGCGACACGCCCTGCCAGGCGACGTCGAAACCCGCGGCCGCGCGCTGCGCCGGCGCCGGGTGCGCGTGCAGCGCCCAGTGCGCGCCGGCCACCACGCTGTCGATGACCGGAACGTCCAGCTGCGGCTGCACCGCGGCGGCCATGCCGGCCAGACCGGCCCCGCCGAGGATGAGCGCCTGCACCCCCAACTGCCGCACGGCGTCGCTGCAGGCCCGGGCGAGCAGCGCGCGCGCGGCCTCGGGGTCGGCCGCCAGTTGCGCGCCCGTGGGGGCCACGGTGTGGGCGAAATCCGCGC